>NZ_JAUBTT010000073.1:0-45822 GCF_036705125.1 Microcoleus sp. B7-D4 | reverse complement strand
CCTACAGATTCGGGCGGGCACGGAGACACCGCCCCTACAGATTCGGGCGGGCACGGGGGCACCGCCCCTACAGATTCGGGCGGGCACGGAGACACCGCCCCTACAGATTCGGGCGGGCACGGGGGCACCGCCCCTACAGATTCGGGCGGGCACGGAGACACCGCCCCTACAGATTCGGGCGGGCACGGGGGCACCGCCCCTACAGATTCGGGCGGGCACGGAGACACCGCCCCTACAGATTCGGGCGGGCACGGGGGCACCGCCCCTACAGATTCCGCCAACTCTCATTGGTATCGGTTGTTTGTGGGCGATTTTAGAAGAAGCTCACATTATAATGCTGGCAATTCATCCTCAGTTTCAAGGTCAGGGTTTGGGACAAGCTCTGCTTTTGGCTTTGCTAAAATCGGCTTGTGACAGGCAATTAGAGCGATCGACTTTAGAAGTGCGGGACTCGAATTTAGCGGCAGTTTACCTGTACAAAAAATTTGGTTTTAAAGAGGCTGGACGGCGCAAGCGATACTACGAAGACACTGGGGAAGATGCTCTGGTGATGTGGCGCAGCGGTCTGGAAAAACCGGAATTTCAGCGATATTTGGCGGATGAGAAACGGGAGATGTGCGATCGGCTGCATCAGAAAAACTGGCATTTGGCGATCGATATTTTTGATTTTTGAGTGTAATTTGTTGCGTATTTAACTGGTTTTGAACTAAATTGGTTACTCGATATCAATTTAGTTCAAAATCCTCATATAGAATCAACCTCAGCTCTTGACGAAACATCTGCCTGCCCGGCCATACTTACCGCTTTGCTTCGCGCTTCGATAATTTGACCTATCTCGCGGCCCAAGCTTGGTTGACGTTCAATCATCGTATTTACAGCATCTGAGTAGACGACAAGAACTTGCAAATCGTCAACGGCGACAACCGATACCGGACTCGGTTCCCCACTAAACAGCGCCATCTCGCCAAAAAACTCACCACTCAAGATAGTCATAACCTCCAACTCCATGCCCAACTTGTTCGTGACTGTTACCTTAGCTTGACCAGCAATGATAATGTACAAAGCATTACCAGGCTCGCCCTGCCGGATGACTTTCTCTCCCGCACCAAACTTCTGTAAAATAGTTCCCTTAGTTAAGTCATCCAAATTTTTTGGCTCTCTAGCTAAAGGCATAAATCCGGGAATTGAGTGCAGGCTTTGGGCTAACTTACTGGAAGCGCTATCTGCCTTATCAGCAGCTTCCACAGCATACTCGTATCGGTAGCGATATAGCGTCAGGTTGTTTCGCTGCGCTGCGTACCAGACTCGCGTCATAAATCGATCGAGTATCTGCTCCATATCCTCAAAATTTTCGATAAAAAACTCCACCTCATAGATAATTGCAGTCTCATCATAGGAAGTGGTTTTGCTCTCTGGTTCGGGTTCGGCTAATATTCCCTGTGTAGCCAAAGCTGTACTTAGTAGTACCTGCTTCACGAGGTTAGGGGGGCTATCGTAGGAAAAGCCAATATTGATACGTTGGTTGTAAATGCGTTCTGGTTGGCTGTAATTATGAATTATTTCTTTTCCAATGAACTGATGGGGAACGATAATCACCTGGCGTTCGAGAGTTAGCAGGCGAACAGAGCGCCAATTGATATCAATTACCTGCCCTTCGATATCTCCAATTCGCAACCAATCACCCACACTGAAGGGGCGTTCTAGAAGCAGCGCAATGCCAGACATGATGCTGCCTAGTGTGTCCTGAAGCGCCAAACCGATCACGATCGAACTAACGCCCAATCCCGTAGCAAGACCAGCCAAATCTGCACCCCACACCGCCGCCAGTACGATCGCGCTTCCCACAAGCACCAAAAACAACCTAGAAAGGTCGATCAGCAGTTTGGGCATCCGTCCCCGCCATGTATTTGCCTCAGCTTCTTCAAACAAAATTACATTAAACAGCGAGAGAGAAGCGTAGATAACAGATATCCAAAACAGCGTTGCGACGAGCTTTGCAAAATTCCCGTCAACGTCAAGCCTCACGACATTCCTGATTAAAACCATCAGCATTAAGACTGGCAGTACGAGGTTTTTTACAACCTGCAGCGTAGCCGCCAGCGGTCTACCGCGCCTTTGTAGATGATAAATAACCTCTCCTAGTAAAACGACCAGGAGTGGGAACCCTAATCCGACAATTACCGCCCAGGTTTGCCAGTCATTTGAAAAGCTTAAATTACTCATAAACTTCTTCCTCTCGAACACTTACAGTCAGCTTAGAAGTTTTGACTTGCCAAGCCACTAACTTTTCTTTTCCAGGTTCTTGAATTTCACCAACCAGCTCAAAATCGTAGAGATCGTGGAGGCGCGAGCAGATGTCTTGAGAAACTAATATTGCTCCCGGCGGACAAGCCGACTTCAATCTATTGGCAATATTTACACTATCGCCCCAAACGTCGTATAGTAATTTATTTTTACCAATCACGCCTGCAACCACATCTCCTGAATTGATGCCGATCCGCAGGTCTAGATGCAAGTCTTTTTCATAACTAAATCGGCGGACAAACGACAGCATTTCCAAAGCAAAATCTACCGTGCGTTTGTCATGATCCAGACGCGGCATACCAAGCCCGCATACAGCCATGTAACCGTCACCAATAGTTTTAATCTTCTCTAGACCGTATTTATCTGTCATTTCATCAAAGCCTGTTACCAGTTCATTCAGCAAGCGAACAACCTCTTGAGGCGACATTGATTGAGTCAGTTTGGTGAATTGGTGGAGGTCGGAAAACAAGATCGAGACATTAGAAATTTGCTCGGCAATTTCTCGATCGCCCTGTTTGAGGCGTTTGGCGATTGCGGGACTAAATATACTTAAGACTAATGCTTCATTTTCGCGATTTTTCTGTTCGATTAGTTGAGTTTCGGCGCGAAGGCTGCCGATGTTTGGTTAAATGACTTAGCTAAGTGTCCAAATTCATCTTGCGAACCCGATTTCACAACCGCATCAAATTCTCCAGCCCCCACCTTGCGAGCGCTTTTGATTAAAGTATTAATGGGTCTGACAAAGATTGAGGTCAGCCACATGGCAACAAGGGTGATTAGCGCGATGATTAAAGTAGCGCCCATCAAAACTTTTTTTTCAAACGAGTGAATTGAGGCATAGGCTTCAGAAACATCTATCTCTGCCAAGATCACCCACTTCAATCCATCAATCTCTAGTGGAGCATAAGAACTCAAAACTGGAATATTACGATAATCGTCGATCGCCTCGGTGCCCTGTTTCCCAAACAAAGCTTCTTTCACTGCTTTTGTTTGCACTTCCTGTAGGAGGATTGTAGTATTGAACTCTTTGATTTTCTTGACAGTCTTTTCATCAGTGCCGATCGAGCGTAAAGTTTTTGCATGACCTTCTGGGTCTTCAATCTGGAAACGAGACGCAGAGCGCATTAAATAATCCGACCCAACCAGATAAGTTTCTCCTGAATCCCCCAGACCATTTTTTTTCCAATTTTTGTTACCAGTCATCACATTGTTAATTTTGTCAACGGGAAGCTGGAACGCCAAAACACCAATGAATTGGGAGTCGTTAAAGATTGGGGTAGCAATAAAAGCCACAGGCGCACCGTAGGAAGGGCTGTAGGGTTTGAAATCTACTATTTTCACATAGCCCTTTCCATTTGCTTGTCGTGTCGCGGCGATCGCGGATGCTAGGTTACTCTCGTTGTAGGGGCCGTTGGTGAAGTTTGTGGTAAAGTCGGCTTCTTTAAAAACCGTGTAGACAACAGTTCCTTCGGGATCGATCAAAAACATATCGTAGTAACCGTATTTTTCAACTATATTGCGAAAAATAGGGTGGTAGCGGGCGTGAGCGCGGCTGTAAGCGCTGGCGTCGCCTGGATTGTCAAGGAGAAGTTTTTTGCCAACGGGGCTGGGGTTAGCAGCGATGTAGTGGTACTGTAGGTAACGGGCAGCGGCTGTTTTTGGCGTGTAGGATGCCAGAACGGGGGAACCCTCGTTAGTTCGCGTTAGTTTGGTTAGAAATTCTGTCCGGTAGAAGGTATCAATTTTTGCGTCAAAATCCGCTGGTACTGTTGATTGTTCAAGTTGGCGGTAGGCTGTCTTGAATTCCTGCATGCCACCGACGACTGTTAGGTCTTCGCTTAGGGTTTGGCTATGGTGGTAAAGGCTTTGAAAATAATCTTGGATTTGATCAGTTTTGGCCGCCCGAAGGCTGGTTAATTGGTTGAAGACTTTTTCGGTCAGAGTAGCTTTCCCACTGCTAGAGCATATATAGGTGGTGGCGACCATAGCGCAAACGCTGACTACCAGCAACATAACTATGAGTTTTGTCTTAATACTTAATTGATTCAGTAATTCCATAGGAATTTTCCCGCTCCTGTTTGCTTTCTTTTTATGATTATACCCCTCGGTAAATTCTACCTTAGTCACTTTGCTACAATGAGTATTGTCGAGCGTCTTGTACTGGTTGTCAATTAATGCTTGAAGATTAAAGCCTCTTTCCAGCATCTCTATAAACTGCCTTAGCTGGATTTTAGCTCTGAAAACTGGTTACACAGGTATTTTAGGCTCATCGTCATTCAATAGCCCCTCACGCAGTTGATTGTACGACTGCTCTAGAGATGACAAATCAATATCCGCACTAGATGTTCCGTTGTACTCAAAAGGATTTTCAAGATCGTATATCAGCAACAACAAATACATGAATGCCGTAAATAGAAAACCTGAAACAATCAAATTGGTATAAAACTCGTCGGTATGCGTTATTAACAAAGCAATGCTTGAGGCAATTATCAGAATATGCAGCAATCCATAGGCGGATGCCAGAAAGTCGGTATCGCGAATCCTTTGAATTCGGGCAATCAGAAGACGAATCTTTGCCTGTTCACCTTGAAGGCGAGCCATCAAAGGAGCTTCGCAAAACTTTGATAATGGAACCAGTAATTGATTGAGGATTGTAACGGCATTATCAACTCTGATGAATGGCTTACTCTGTTTCAAACAGAGTAGGACTGATTTGAGGATCTCAGCTAATCCTTCTGTAAGTAGGCTTGGGTCATAGTCGGGCTGACGGGCTGCAATGAACAAATTCGTATCTTGAATCGTTTCAACCGCATTCGCAATCTGGTGTGGCATATCTTCACTGGTACGGTAATCAGTCAGCGTCCCGTTAAGCATAAACGCCAAGATGAACGTTACCGCCGCCAACAGAGAACCTATCTGACTATCGAACTTACCAATTTCCCACTGCATCTGATGAGCGAACCATTTTGCCAAGCAAAATAGCGCTGTTAGGGGAATAACTTTGAGTAAGATTCCCGACTTTGAGATATCAGTAAAATTTCTGAGATTCATTGCGTTTATGCTTTATTAAAGATGTGTTTTTGGTGATAAACGAGTGCGAGCGCTTGCTTCTGGCAACTTTAGTATTAAGGAGAAGGCGATCGCGCTACCATTTAGTACGACCCAGAAGCTCCAGGAAACTGGAGCTTCTGGGTCGTAACTGTAATAGTATAGAGGATATTAAGACAGATGTTGCTATCTTTTTTATGTCACGATCAGTAATTCAATGAAACGATTCCAGGTCAATAGTTTTCCTCCCGCGCGATCGCATTTCAGTAAGCCAAAGCTTTTCTACTCACGGTGTCGTCACCTTGAGTAGAAAAGCAGACTTGAAGGTCAAAAACAAGCTGGGATCAATTTATTTGTTTGTGCCCCCATCTTCCAGAGACTTATACTTTGATCCATCAGGCATAACAGCACCTTCGAGCAAAGCACCACTCAGGTCAGAAATGCTAACTTTAGCACCTTTGAGATTTGCACCAGTTAGGTAGGCACTCTTCAAGTTGGCACCACTCAAACTAGCATCTCTCAAATCTGCACCACTCAGGTTCGCATTACTCAAATCTGCACAAATTAAATTAGCATTACTAAGATTCGCACTACTAAGATTAGCCTGAGTCAAGCGAGCAAAACTCAGTTTTGCATGACTTAAATTTGCACCACTAAGTTTAACCTGACTGATATTAGCATTATCTAAATTGGCATAAGTCAAATTAGCATTACTCAAGTCGCTTTCCATCAAATTGGCTTTACTGAGATTGGCATGAGGAAGATTAATATCTACTAACTCCGCACCAATAGCATCCAAACCTCTAAGAGAAACACCATCCTCATTCAAATCTTGGAGTGCCAGAATTCTGGCATAGCTAACTTTTACGCCGTGTGCTGCATCAACCGTACTCCAAGCTTGGTAATGAAATTGCTTTCTGCGATCGGGTGCTTCTTTAATGAATAAAACTAAAGCAACGACAAGACTGAGAGCATCAACACTCTCCAGAATCTCTCCAATCAGAGAATTATCATCCGCCCCCACATAAATTATGATGAACAGAACGGCTGAAACACTAGCCACTAACCAGGCTGGTTGCGTCCAAAAATTATCAATTAATTTTTCTAAAATTCCTTTGAGAACTTCACCCAATCGCTGAACGAATGATTGACCCTGAAATTGCCGATAACTATCAGTTATTTTCGAGAGCATTTTGGGGATAATTTCACCATCCAACTGAATTGATACTAAAGGCTTTTTCTGTTCCTCGGTTGGCGGCGCGATCGGCTTAGATTCGTTCAGTAATTGTGTCTTTGATTCTTTTGGCTGATGGTGGGTGACATCTTTTTCATCTGGGACAACATTTGGTGTAGAAACAACAACTGCGCCTTTTAGCATCAAACCACTAATTGTTCTGTAGGCATCTGTCCATGCCCGCTTTACTTCGGGAGTCCAATCTTCTTGGAGATACTGCTCAAAAGTCATCAGCAGTGCGTCTCCAACTGGCCCATAATATTTGGGGATTACCCCATAGCCGATGTGTCTGCCTCCCAAGGCATTGAGAACTGGCCCTAAAGCTTCTGGAGAGCGGAGATTTTCTACTACCAATACCAAAGCATTAAGGAGCTTCTTCTGTTGTATTTTTAGCTCGATATGGGCAAACAATGGTTTATATTCTGGGTGAGCGATGAAGAGGTTTTCGTAGAAGCTAGCGGCAAATTCATCAGCACGAGGTTTGATTTTATCGAAACTGCTTTCCAGTACATCTACGGCTAACTCTGGCTCTTTTTCGGGAACTGATTCTAGTGGGTGATTAGCTGCTATATTTACCGGTTTATCGGGAATAATCTCTGTTTCTAATTGAACTTCTTCAGGTGTAGTTTCTACACCTGCGCCTTTTAACATCAAAGCAGTAATCGCTCCGTAGGCATCGATCCATGCTTGTTTGACTTCAATAGTCCAATCTTCCTGAAGATACTCCTCAAAGGTCATTAGTAGTGCTTCTCCAACTGCCGGGTAAGAATTGGCGATCGCTCCATAACCCACGTGTCTCCCTCCCAGTGCGTTTAGAACTGGCCCTAAAGCCTCTGGAGAACGAAGATTTTCTACTACCAAAACCAGAGAATTTATCAGCTTTTTCTGTTGCTTTTCCATCTCAGTATTGGCAAACAGTGGTTTCACTTCTGGATAAAGTTTAAACAGGTTATCGTAGAAAGTAGTGGCAAATTCATCAGCACGAGGTTTGATTTTCTCGAAACTTTGCTCTAAAAGTTCAACATTTAAAGACATATTTTTGTTTCTCTTTTGAAAGGTGATGCTCCCTTGTCTAAAGACCGGTTTTTTTAACTATCCGGCTCTGATGAATCCTTTTAATAGAGTGTTGGAAGAGAGTTTATTTGCTGACGCCAGGGCAAAATATTACAAATTCAAATTTTCCAATTCTTGAGACACCATAGCCATAAACTCTCCTGCATCGTTGATGCCCATTTCTCCTAAAGCTTTCCACTCTTCACTGCTGTAATCTAAATCGAGTCCCATCACGTCTTGAGTCCAATAGGGCAAATTAGATGGGTTTTCCATTAGCTCAGATGTTATTTTTAAGAGTTCTGTTCCGGTCATCTTTTTTCTAACATTTGTCACCAAGCAAAAGTGGAGCAATTTTGCCAGGTTGCTTTGCGGTGGAATTGATATCAGAAATGCCATATTTTGGGCCAGGATAAACTTCTCTAGCTTCATTGATATTTTCCTCGTTTGTCGGTATTCAAGTAAGGTTTTTTGGGAGATGATGGAGAGCAAGTCCAGGAATTAGGCGAAAGTTCAAAAAAACCGGGTTTTTCGACTGGGAGAAATAGCCATAAAGCCGATTTTATGTCAAAGAAGCCCGGTTTTTGTGTAAGTCCTAAACTTATGACTATAGCTGAATATCATAAATCAATTGCCAGAAGTTTTGCTAGAAATTTTCTTTCCTATAGCCAAACCCGTATTTATGGCAGAGATTTCTCAATTGTACCGATAGTCCAGGAGGGCCGCAGAAATATACGTCAACTTTATTGGGCGCGTGTTGCTGCGCTATATCTTGAAAAATCTCCTCCCAGTCTGGACGACCCGTTTGTGTACGGCTCTTTAAACCTGTAATCAAATCAACCTGCGTCTGAGAATGCATCAAATCCATTGCCACAAATAGGGTGCTGGATTTCATATCTGACTTTTGCTGGGCACCTGTCAAATACAAATTAATGTCAAATAAGTTGTTAGTGTCTTGGGCTTCGATTCTGGATAAGAGTTCAACAAACCATTCAAACGCTTTTTGCTCTCGGTTGAGCCAGTAAAAATGTACCTTTTGCAAACGCATTCCTGAAGAACCGTGTTGGCTTCGGTACAGCATACTTTTGAGAATAGAGGCAAATGGAGTTACGCCAATACCCGCACCGATGAGAATAGCGTACTTAGATTCAAAGATATGGGTACTTGGTGTCCCATAGGGCCCATCTAAATGGACAAGCACTCCAGGCTCGTATTTAGAGTTACCTGACCGTATCCATTGCTCGTGCTGTTCTCGGAAAAGTTGATATAATTTTCCAGTCCAACTGCCCGCAGAGCGTATGTGTACAGATAAGACATCCTGCATTTCGGGGGCGCTACTAATTGTGAATGGATGCCATTCATATTTGGATAGACTCGGACATTTAACAAACACGTAGTCCCCTGGTTGATAGTGGAAAGATTTCGGACGTGCAATTTCCAAACCTAGAACTTTGGAGGGGAGTAAAGAGGCATTAACTACATAGGCAGGCTCTTTTGTATTCTGCCGGCGAATAACCAGTTCGATCGCAAATCCCACAGCAGGTAACAACACCCACTGCCAAAAAACTGGCCCGTGAACTAACGCCAGGGCAAACCACACGACGTACAACATATGAGCTGTATAGAAAAGCGCAAATTTTCCGCCTTTGCGGATTGGAGCTTGCGCTGTCACCCACATAACTGCGAAAACTAGCAGTAATAAAAATCCTGACAAGCCAGCCTTCGTCGCAAAAAGACTCTGGGCAAAGGGAACCGGCAATGTGGTGTAATTGAGAAAATGCGCGATCGTATGGACGATCGCAAAGGCAAACATGAATTGACCCACGAGCTTGTGAAACTCGATGCCCTCATCTATCGGCAGATAGTTGTTGATCCTTGTTTTGCGAAGCCAAGTCATAAAATGCCGCAACATGGGAATTAGGATCAATGCCCCGTTGAAGTTGAGCGCTGCGCCACATCCCCGCGCAATTTGAACGTACACATTTGCGCCTAGACTTGCATATCGATCGACAGCCCCAAAGAAAAGAACCAGATTGGCAATAAGATAGAGGGACAAAAAAGCGATCTTGACCCAGTTGTTTTGAATATAATGCTTGATGTACGCCTTTGGTGACCTTTTCTCTTTGGGCGCAACTGCTATGGCGTCGTCGTCTGGCTGGCGAGGTTTTAACCAGCTAACGGGGCTAACTGCCATCGCCTCAAGCAGATCGGGATGCTTTCCGATTAAACCTTTGAACTCTTCAAAAGAAATTTCGCCACTTTTATCGGTATCAGCTTCTAAAAACAAAATGTCAACCAGACCGGTAACTTGTTCCGGCGGAAAGGTTAAATTATTTTCCTTCAAGCTAGCAGCAATCAAGTGAGAAACTTCGTCTTTTTCGATGGAGCCATCCCCGTTTATGTCGTGCAATTGATAAGCAAATTTGAGTTTTTGATCTTCAGTTGCAAAGACAAGTTCCTCTACTGTTCTCAAAAATTCATCGAGGTCTATAACGCCACTTTTATCGTTATCAAACATCGCAAACATTCGCTCGGCAAAATATTCATCTTTCAGCCCCATAGCTTTCTTAAACTCTGAGCGATCGATTTGTTGGTCTTTTCCACCAATCTTGGTAAAGACTTGTCGCAATTCCTCTAAAATTTTTCTCGGAGTATCCATCGTGAGATTAACCTCGGTTTTTTTTGTTTTCCAATTTTTCGCCAGTTATGGAGCCAGCTAAAACTATCATTCTTGCATTACTGTATACAGCAGTCGGACAAATAAGCATGACATCATTTTTCAAATTTGAAGATGATGTCATGCTTATTGAACAAAAGTTTAGATTTGAGCAACGTTAAGGTTAGCAACTAACCCATACGTTGATATATACTCTTCTAACTCCGCTAAATCAACACTGCCATTTTTATCGGAGTCAAGAGTATTAAAAAGATAATCAGTGATGTAGCTTCTGACTTCTTCAGAGCTACGTTCGCCTGTTGTCATATCTTCGATTAGCCCTAACAACTCCATAATCTCAGTTCGTTCTAGTGCCTTACTTCCATCCGTATCCAATTGCAGGAACAGCTTTTTGATATCTGCTGTTGCCACTCTCGAAGAACGCAGTGTTTCTCTCAATATGTCATTGCCAAATGAATTCATGAACAATATCTGTTCGATGAGTGGTATGCAGAAGAACCCCAGCGCTGCCCAAAAAATTGCATATTTTACGGCTTGGGGATTTGCAGTTGTACTAACTCCGATGAAAAGAGCCGCCCAAAGGAAAAAGTTGGGATTCACAAGCAGGATGTAAGCATCGCGAGCTTCTGCCTTGCTAAGCTTGCCCTTCGTAAATGCTGAGGTTAATACAGCCAAAACGCGCATTGAGACAAACACTAAAGTTGCCAATGCTAGCTGTTGCAGACAAGCGAGCGAGCGATTCGGATCGGTTGAAGAAAATAGATCGGAAATGAAGGTTGAGGGAGTAAATTGAAACCCTGTTGCCAAAGCCATGAATGCGACAGCAAGCACTCCGATGAATTTCCAGTTTTTACTGTGGTGGTTTGATTCAACCGGGGATTTGTCGCGCCAAAACTGGGCGATCGCACCCGGTATTGCCAGACCTAAAATTAGAATAATGCCGAAAAAGATCAGGCTGTCAACGTTAATGGGTAAATTGGCAACCTTCAATATAGCCAGAAGCGCCAGTGGAGCAACGATTGATAGCGTTCTTGACAAAAGAGCCGACGGATAAAGATTACCGCCCCAAAGCACGGATAAAACTGGGGAAGTAAGGGCTGGCGGAACCATCCAAAACAGCACCCACAAGACTTTGTACAGATCCGCTTCAGTCTGATACAAAAATCCAGAAAATATTAAAAATAACCCAACTGCCCATCGCACTGCCATCCACCCGTAAACGAGATACTTCACAGTAGAGGTTACTTTGCGTTTACTCGCTGCAAAGTCAATGTCTAAGTAGGTATAAAACGTTGAGGCGGCAAGACACGCAACAATTATTGCTCGAAATAGGACTGACGGAATCCCTGCTTCTGAGGTGCTGATTGCCCTTGCCAAGCTTCCCAGCAAGAAGGCGGCGGCATAGATCAAAATCGCCCACATAATTGAAAGATCGTTGATCTCTTTCCGCAGGGAAGCAGCACCGCCGGATTCCTTATCGCGAAACTTGACGAGATCCACACCGCTGAGAGCTTTACCATTGGGGAGTTTTAGGTGTTTATAAGCAGTAGGCGGTAGACCGCTTAAATAAAGTGCTAGAGGCTCCAATACATATTGGTGGCACACTACTAGAACTGTTTCGCCGCGTTCCAAGTGCGGTACAATTTTGTCTTCGTAGAAACGGGCAGCGCGAGAGTAAACTTGGGCAATCTTTTCGCCAGCCGGAGGTGCTTCGTTATGTGAATGCAACATTTCCTCGAAGCCTTCGTAGCCCAGTGCTAGACGCAGCAAATTTAGGTTGCGACCCGCAAAAATGCCAAAGGATTTTTCGCTAATTCGGTGGTCGATTTGAACGGGGGTATCGGGCGACTTTAGTGCTTGACTTTCAGCAAGGGCGATTTCACAGGTTTGCCTAGCGCGTCTCATGTGGGAGACATATACTGCGTCAAACTTTGTACCTTTTTTCTTAAGGTCAACACCTGCACGGCGTGCCTGCAATCGGCCAAAGGATGTGAGGTCAACATCCAGAACTCCTGCAAAAATGTTGCGTTCGTTACTGGTACTTTCACCGTGCCGAATAAAGTAGACACGTCCTAGCTGTTCTGCATTGAATTCTTTTGGTGAAGCTGCAGAAGTTGTTGTAGCTGCATCGTGGAATTTACTTGTAACTTCGATCGATCCATTGTCGGTACTTTGTACCTGGTCATCTAAGTTTCTAGTGTTCATTATTTACTTTCACTACGCCTTAAACAGGATTTAGATTCTTTTCCACGATTGAAGTTTCAGACTTTTAAGTCACACGAGTTAACGACTAAAGCACTCTGCTACGAAAGCAAGGTCTTGAACCATGCTGAGTATAGTCTGAGGCAAACCCCTCGGACTGTAGTAAGACTCACTAATTGATCAGGAGCGATCGCACAACTGACAAGAGGAAGAATACCCAAATCTTCAACGAATCGGGGACAAAATTTTAGATGAAGAAAGCCCAGCTCGCTCTCGCCCTCCCAAACCAACATATTGGGAAGGTAGCCAGCAGCTTAATGTCTATCTATCTTAGGACATAGATCCCTTGTCTAACCAATAAGTTTTGTAAAAAAACTGCCCGACACTTCGAGAATTATCACTTTTGCACCTCCATGACAGCCAAAAAGAGTGTGCTAGAATCCATCAATACGTAGTCGTAGGTTGGGCACGGGCCGAGAAGAGCAATCTTCTTGCAGTCTAGGGGAGGTTGTAGGTCAGCCACCATTTGGGTCTTCCCAGTTGAAAGCCACCCTGCAACATGAGCCTGGAATCTGCAACCGCAGCCGAGTGCGGCAGATAGGTTGGGAGTGTCGCGCTAGAATAAGCAGTACGAGTTAACACTCGAACACAAACGCTCGTTGTGCGAGCGTGACCTCGAAACGGGCACATAGCAGCAGGTGATGGGAATAAATCATGTTTGAACGCTTCACAGAAAAAGCAATAAAAGTAATCATGTTGGCCCAGGAAGAAGCTCGCCGCCTGGGTCACAACTTCGTAGGGACAGAACAGATCCTCCTGGGTCTGATCGGAGAAGGAACCGGGGTTGCAGCAAAAGTCCTCAAATCAATGGGCGTCAACCTAAAAGACGCGCGCATTGAAGTGGAAAAAATCATCGGGCGCGGTTCCGGCTTCGTAGCAGTCGAAATTCCGTTCACTCCCCGCGCCAAGCGGGTTCTAGAACTATCCCTAGAAGAAGCTCGCCAACTCGGACACAACTATATAGGTACTGAACACCTGCTGCTAGGCCTGATCCGCGAAGGTGAAGGAGTAGCGGCCAGAGTCTTGGAAAACCTGGGAGTAGACTTGTCGAAAGTCCGCACCCAAGTGATTCGGATGCTGGGAGAAACCGCAGAAGTCGCAGCCACTGGCGGCGGCGCCCGCACCAAAACCCCAACCCTGGATGAATTCGGCGCCAACCTCACTCAAATGGCGGTCGATGGCAAACTAGACCCAGTAGTCGGACGCCAAAAAGAAATCGAACGGGTAATTCAAATCCTCGGTCGTCGCACCAAAAATAACCCGGTGCTCATCGGCGAACCCGGAGTCGGTAAAACCGCGATCGCCGAAGGCCTCGCCCAGCGCATCGCTAACAACGATATCCCAGACATCCTCGAAGAAAAGCGCGTCGTTACCCTCGACATCGGCTTGCTGGTTGCCGGTACCAAATACCGGGGCGAATTTGAAGAACGTCTCAAAAAAATCATGGACGAAATCCGCACTGCGGGTAACGTGATTTTGGTGATTGACGAAGTGCACACTTTGATCGGTGCGGGTGCTGCTGAAGGGGCGATCGACGCGGCAAACATTCTCAAGCCGGCTTTGGCAAGAGGCGAGCTCCAGTGCATCGGCGCTACCACCCTCGACGAGTACCGCAAGCACATCGAGCGCGATGCAGCCCTAGAACGGCGCTTCCAGCCCGTTATGGTCGGCGAACCGACAGTAGACGAGACGATCGAGATTCTCTTCGGTCTGCGGGAACGCTACGAACAGCACCACAAGCTGAAAATCTTAGACACGGCCCTGGAAGCCGCAGCCAAACTCTCACATCGGTACATCTCGGACCGCTTCCTCCCAGATAAAGCAATTGACTTGGTAGACGAAGCAGGTTCTAGAGTTCGCCTGATCAACTCCCAACTGCCCCCGGCTGCCAAAGAACTTGACAAAGAACTCCGCCAAGTCCTCAAAGATAAAGACGAAGCGGTGCGTTCTCAAGACTTTGACAAAGCCGGCGAATTGCGCGATCGGGAAATGACCATCAAAGCCGAAATTCGCGCAATTTCCCAAGCCAAAAAAACCGACTCGGCGCGCACCGGCGAAACAGACCCATCGCCAGTTGTCACCGAAGAAGATATCGCTCAAATCGTGGCAAGCTGGACGGGCGTACCGGTAAACAAACTTACCGAATCCGAATCCGAAAAGCTGCTGCACATGGAAGATACCTTGCACCAGCGCTTGATCGGCCAGGAAGAAGCAGTGAAAGCCGTTTCCCGCGCCATCCGTCGCGCTCGCGTTGGCTTGAAAAATCCCAATCGCCCGATCGCCAGTTTCATCTTCTCTGGCCCCACCGGCGTCGGCAAAACCGAACTCACCAAAGCCCTAGCCGGCTACTTCTTCGGTTCCGAAGATGCGATGATTCGGCTGGATATGTCGGAGTACATGGAACGTCACACCGTCTCCAAACTCATCGGTTCTCCTCCGGGCTACGTCGGCTACAACGAAGGCGGCCAACTCACAGAAGCAGTCCGTCGCCGTCCTTACACCGTCGTGCTGTTCGACGAAATCGAAAAAGCCCACCCCGATGTCTTCAATATGCTGCTGCAAATATTGGAAGACGGCCGCTTGACTGATGCCAAAGGTCGCACCGTGGACTTCAAAAACACGCTGCTGATTATGACCTCAAACATCGGTTCTAAGGTGATTGAAAAAGGCGGCGGCGGCCTCGGTTTCGAGTTCAGCGACAACCAAGCCGATGCTAATTACAACCGCATTCGTTCTTTGGTTAACGAAGAACTCAAAAACTACTTCCGCCCCGAATTCCTCAACCGACTCGACGAAATTATCGTCTTCCGCCAGTTGAACAGGGAAGAAGTCAAGGAAATCGCGGTCATCATGCTCAAAGAAGTGTTCAGTCGTTTGACAGAACAGGGAATCACCCTGGAAGTGACCGAAAAATTCAAAGAACGGCTGGTAGAAGAAGGCTACAACCCCAGCTACGGAGCCCGACCCCTGCGCCGCGCCATTATGCGCTTGCTGGAAGACAGTTTGGCTGAGGAAATCCTTTCTGGCCGCATCAAAGACGGCGACACCGCTGTTGTTGATGTGGGCGAGGACGGAATTGTTAAGGTGCTGCAAGGTCAAAAGCGGGAATTGCTGCCCCAAGGCGTTGAGTAAGTTTGAGTAAGTGCGATCGCGAGTTAAGTTTTGAAATAACCAATCTCGTAATCGCAAACAACTCAAAATCCTCAAATAAAAAAGGTAGAGAATCTTAGTTCTCTGCCTTTTTTATGAGTTAATATCAACACAATGTACGCTTACTTTTCTAAGTATCTTCGTCTCAAAAAATAGGAGACCGATCGACTCGGTTTCTGTAGGACGGCGCCGCCGTGTTCGCCCTTCCGGGTTTCTGAATACCCCAACAAAGTTTTACGTTTAATTAGAGCGAGCTACTTCAAGGGCAATTAGATAATTAGCAAGAACTATATAGTGGAGAAATAAATGACATCTGAAAAAAAGAATTTGGGTACAGAAGTAGCAGAAAATCCGCCTGAAACCTGGTGGCAGAAAGCGTGGAAGTCGCAGCGAGAAAATCTTCAGATAGTGATTATTGCTTTGAGTTTAGCAATAGTGATTCGAGCGTTGGTCGCCGAACCGCGCTACATACCCTCAGATTCTATGGTACCAACTTTGCACGTGGGCGATCGCGTGGTAGTCGAAAAAATCTCGTACTACCTCGAACCTCCCAAAACTGGGGACATCGTAGTATTTGCCCCGCCCGAAAAGTTGCAAGAACAAGGCTTTACTCAAGACCAAGCATTCATCAAGCGGGTAATTGGCTTACCGGGTCAAACCGTCGCCGTTAAAAAAGGTTTAGTTTATCTCAACGACAAACCCCTCGTCGAAAAATATATTGCCGAACCTCCTAAATACCAGTGGGGGCCTTATCGCGTCCCAGAAAATGAATACTTTGTGATGGGAGACAACCGCAACAACAGCAACGACTCCAGCAGGTGGGGATTTTTACCTAAGCAGAATATCATCGGCCGCGCTGTAGTGCGGTTTTGGCCTCTAGAACGCATCGGGGAAGTTTGAAGTCAGTTGACAGTTGACTGTTGACAGTTGACAGTTGACTGTTGACAGTTGACGGTTGACTGTTGACGGTTGACTGTTGTCATCGCAAGCCCGATGCCCGATGCCCGATGCCCGATGCCCGATGCCCGATGCCCGATGCCCGATGCCCGATGCCCGATGCCCGATGCCCCATTCTCATGCCTTATCCTGTACGGAAATTTCTACTTATTCTTGCGCCTTAAGGGGTAGGGACTTCCTCCGGCAACTGATAAAATAGTAGAAAAAGCAGCGGGATTTCTCGCCTAGATCAAAATTAGTAGAATATTAAAAAATTAGGAAAGCTATGGGATTTTTTGATTCAGAAATTGTTCAGCAAGAAGCCAAGCTGTTGTTTGAAGACTATCAATCTCTCATCAAACTAGGTGGCAATTACGGCAAATTCGATCGCGAAGGCAAGAAAATGTTCATCGCTCAGATGGAATCAATGATGGAGCGCTACCGTATTTTTATGAAGCGCTTTGAGCTGTCTGAGGACTTCATGGCTCAGATGACTGTAGAGCAGTTAAAAACACAGCTCAATCAATTTGGCATCACGCCCCAGCAGATGTTCGATCAAATGAACTCAACGCTGGAGCGGATGAAATCTGAGCTGGAAAAACAATCCTAGTGTCAGAAGGAAGAAGGAAGTTCGGCAACCGATTCTGTAAGGGATGTAACGGATGTAAAAGAAGAAAGAAGGAAGAAGGAAGAAAGAAAAAGGAAGAAGGAATAAAAATAAAAGATTCCCACTTTACTAATCAATTCTTCAATCTAAAATCTAAAATCTAAAATCTAAAATTGTCCCATTCCCAAGAATTAAGGCCGCTCAAAAGCTGAAGCAGGTTTGAAACTTTCTGCGGGAACGCCTTCCAAAGCTTGGCTCATAAAATCCCGCCAAACAGGGGCGACAATCCCACCGCCAGTAGCACCGTAGCTCATCGGTCTATAATTGTCGTTGCCCATCCAAACAGCCACCGACAACTGCGGCACGTAACCCACAAACCAGATATCCCGTTCAGAGGAAGTTGTACCAGTTTTCCCCGCAGCCGGCCGGCCAATTTGAGCCGCCCTTGCCGTTCCGCTGGTAATTACCCCTTGCAGGGCGCTGTTGACAGATGCCGCCGCCCAGGAATTGAGAACTAATTTGGGTTTGGGCGTATTGTCGAGCAAGACATTGCCGCTGCTGTCAGTGACTTGCACGATAAACGTGGTGTCAGAATGCCAGCCGTTGTTGGCGAAGGTAGCAAAAGAGCCGGCCATTTCTAAAGGAGTGAGGTCAACGGCACCCAATGGCAAAGAAATCACCGGTTCCATCGGACTTCTGATGCCGAGCACGCGGCAAATCTCAATCACTTTATTCAATCCGACTTCTTGGCCAAGCTTGACGGCGGGAATGTTCAGAGATACTTCCAAAGCTCTGCGGATGCTGACGGCACCGGAGAAGCCGCCACCGTAGTTTTGAGGGTAGTAGTAGCCGTCGCCGTCGCGGTAGCCGACAGGGGAGTCGTAGACAACTGAATCCGGGCCGTATTTGCCGCTAGCAAAGGCAGCGTAGTAGATAAAAGGTTTAAAAGCAGATCCGGGCTGGCGACGTGCTTGAATGGCGCGGTTGAACTGACTCTTTTCGTAATCGACGCCGCCAACCATTGCTTTGACGAAGTGGGTGCGGGGATCTACCGCGGCTAGGGCAATTTGACCTTCCTCGCGATCGTAAAACAGCCCTTGGTAGTAAAGCCGATTGTGCCACGCTTTGACGGTTTCTTCGGCTATGCGCTGCATTTTGAGGTCGATCGTGGTTTGAACGCGCATTCCTCCCTTAACCACGGCATCTCGCCCGAAACGCCTCGTCAGTTCCTGGACTACGGCTTGTGTTACGTAAGGAACTTGAGAGCCCCCAAAAGAGGTAATTTTGCCTAGCTTAATTTTTTCCTTGCGGGCAGCAGTCTCTTGGGCCGGCGTAATCCATTTAAGATCCTTCATGCGGTTTAAAACGAGGGTTTGCCGCTCTTTTGCCAACTTGTAATTGACGAAAGGACTGTATTCTTCGGGGGCAGAAATTAAGCCGGCCAGCATCGCTGCTTCTGCAAGAGTCAAATTACTTGCTGATTTGTTGAAATAGCTTCGAGAGGCTGTCTCTACGCCGTACAAGTTGTGACCTAAGTAGATTTGATTCAGGTATAGTTGCAGAATTTGGTCTTTGTTGAGAATTTGCTCCAAGCGGATAGACATTACCGCTTCAGCTACTTTGCGACTAAATTTTGACTGGGGAGATAGAAACAGGTTCTTGACTAGCTGCATAGTCATAGTCGAGCCGCCTTCAACGGTTCTACCTTTCTCTAGGTTGACTATGAGAGCTCGGGCTATCCCGCCGGGGTTGATACCTTTGTGGGTGAAAAAGTTGCTATCTTCGATCGCCAGAACAGCTCGTTTCAGGTTCGGGGAGATTTGGTCAAGGGGTACGACATCCCGGTTGGCTTCATCGTGGATGCTGGCTAGGGGCTTGCCGTTGATGTCGTAAATGTGGGTAGTTTCTGTGGGAGAGTAGGTTTGCAAGATCCGAACATCTGGCAAATTGCGGAAGCTGATCGCTAAGCCAACCAGTCCACCAGCGACTACGGAACTGGCAAGCATTGTCATGCTGAGTATGGTTCCGGCGGTCACTTTACTGACTGACTGAACAAACTCGAATACGGGGGCTGAGTTTTCCGTGTTATTGCGGACTGCGTTGGTTGACACGTGGATTTCACTTCCTCACTCGATTTGGGGTTTAAGACTTTTAATTTTAGATGCGAACCCTAGAGACTGTCAGTCGATTTTAGATTTTAGATTTTAGATTTTAGATTTATTCCACAGATGAATCTGGGAGTTTGAACAAGAGTCTAAAATTTGGGGATCTCCACGACTGTTGTCGGGGGCTGGTATCCGTTTTTGGGCGGGGTCAGCTAATGAAAGCCGGTCAGCTTTGGGATTATAGTAGCTTGATAGTTATGTTTTTATGCGTCAACCAGTGAGTGTAACTAATTCTGCTGCACTTTGGCAAAATATGATGGACGATCGCTCCCCGATGATAACTCCTAACCTTTCAGCGCTTTACCGCGGCGTCAGCGAGATTTTTCCAGATCGACCTGATTCTAGCAACCCTGACGAAAATTTAGCCCAACTGCTGGCAACAGTCGATCGACCGTTGCGCGTCAAACTGGGAATTGACGCCACAGGGGCGGACATTCACTTGGGACACAGCATTTGCTTCCGCAAGCTGCGGGCTTTTCAGGATGCCGGTCACACAGCGGTACTGGTCATCGGAGATTTTACCGCAAGAATTGGCGATCCGACAGGAAAGTCCGAGATGCGAAGCCAGTTGACGGCCGAACAAGTGGCGGAAAATGCCAAGACTTATTTAGACCAAGTGCGTCCGATTCTAGATTTTGACACGCCCGGACGTTTGGAAATTCGCTATAACTCCGAGTGGTTGTCAAAATTGGACATGGCGAAGATTTTGGAACTGCTAGGCACGATGACGGTGCAGCAGATGCTCGCTAAAGAGGGATTTGATAACAGGATGCAGCAGGAAAATGCGATTTTCCTGCACGAGTTTCTGTATCCACTAATGCAGGGTTACGATTCGGTGGCTTTGGAAGCTGATGTTGAGTTGGGGGGAAGTGACCAAAAGTTTAATATTGCGGTGGGGAGAGATTTGCAGCGCCATTTTGGGATGAAACCGCAGTTTGGTTTGCTGATGCCGATTTTGATCGGGACTGACGGCGTGCAGAAGATGTCGAAATCTTTGGGCAATTATGTGGCTTTGTCGGAAGACCCGCTGACGATGTATTCTAAGTTGGAGAAAATTGCTGATAGTTCGATCGCCCAATATTTTGAACTATTGACAGATTTGCCGCTTGATGAATTGCCAGAAAATCCGCGAGAAAAACAGAAACTTTTGGCTTTGGATGTGGTGCGCCAGTATCGGGGGAAGGAAGCGGCGGATCGCGCACAACAAGATGCAATTGCGCTGGTTAAAGGTGCTGCGGGACAAGCTGATGCTGTGGCGGAGTTTTCTTTGGCAAGTGTGCAGTTTCCGGCTAAGTTGTTTTATATTCTGAGTGCTAGCGGGCTTTGTAAAAGCAGCGGTGATGCGCGGAAGTTGATGCAGGGCGGTGGGGTGAAGTTGGAGGGCGATAAAGTTTCTGATGTTAACCTCACCTTTGAATCACCTGCTGAATTGGAAGGTAAGGTTTTGCAAGTCGGGAAAAATAAGTTTGTTCGATTGGTGTCTTGAATAGACATCTCCAATAATGATTGTGGAACAGGCATCTTGCCTGTTCAAAACAGGCAATTATGGCGATGACTAATCTATTTTTTTAACCGCAGATGAATACTGAAGATGAACGCTGATGAACGCTGATAATCGAATTATTGTTGCTTTGGATGTTTCGAGTCAAGAAGAGGCGATCGCACTTCTTGACAAACTGCCTGATGTATCTTTCTGGAAAGTGGGTTTGGAACTGTTTGTGAGTTCCGGGCCGGGGATTTTGGAAATTTTAAAACAGCGGGAAAAGCGGATTTTTCTCGATTTGAAGTTTCACGATATCCCGAATACTGTGGCTGGTGCTTGTCGGGCTGCTGCTAAGTATAATGTGGATTTATTGACTATCCATTCTACTTGTGGTAAAGATGCTTTGAAAGCGGCACAGTTGGCTTTGACTGAAGGGGCGGCGGCTGTGGATAAACCGACTCCTAAGTTGATTGCTATTACCCTGTTAACGAGTTTGAATTCGCGACAGTTGGCTTTTGAGTTGAAAATACCTTTGGAGTTGCCGGAATATGCTTTACACATGGCATTGTTGGCTAAGGAAACTGGTTTAGCTGGTGCTGTTTGTTCTCCGCAAGAAGTGGAACAATTAAGAATGAGTTGCGGGGATGATTTTCTGTTAGTTTGTCCCGGTGTGCGTCCGAAATGGGCCGATGGAGGCGATCAAAAACGATCGATGACTCCAAAGGCCGCTTTGAAAGCTGGTGCGGATTATCTGGTGATTGGGCGGCCGATTACTGCTTCGGATGATCCGGTGGCGGCTTTTGCGCGTATTTGTGAAGAGTTGGGATAACAAGAGGAATGTTGTTTTTAACTCACATCTTGCACCATTCTCGCTTAACAGGCTTTCCGGCCTGTTCCACAAGAAAATTCACTCTTTGTGGAACAGGCCGGAAAGCCTGTTCATAAAAGGCTTATTGAGAATGGTGCAACCTCTCAGTTTTAACCGCCGATAAACGCCGATGAACGCCAAGGGAATTTTATCTGCGTTCATCTGTGTTTATCTGCTGATATCTGCGGTTGGCGAAAAGAAATTAAGCTGCTATTATTACAGCAGATAAAAAAATAGCTAGTTTCTACTCTTGAGTAATTTGGTAAGACGTTACAATTTACAAGTCTCGACGCGAGATGGGGATTCTAGCATTGATGCGTCTGGAGTCTTACATTGACTAACTGCAATATCTGTCTTTAATCCTAAAGCCTTCAGCAAACCCATAAATCGGTAAATCTCTTCTCCCCCTGATGCTTTCAACAATTCCTCAAGTTTCTCCCAATTCTGTTGTTCGTCTTCAGTCATGATAGAGAGTTTATCTTGAGCTTTAACTACGTCTTTGAGAACCGTCAGTAACAGTTCAGATTCCGGTTCTTTTTCTTCTAAAATTGCTTGAATATAAGCAGCAGCTTCTTCAATTTCTTGGAGGGATTTAATCAGATAGTCATGATAACTGTGGGTTTTAGGCATTGTTTCTACTCCTGAATTCTATCCAGTATTCTTTGGCCTTGCGAATATCTCGATCTTGGGTACTTTTATCTCCACCGCAGAGAAGCAGTACAATAGTTGAGTCTCTTTCTCCAAAATAAACCCGGTAGCCTGGGCCGCAGTCAATTTTTAACTCAGAAACACCCTCTCCTACTGATTTACAGTCTCCTAAATTACCAAGAGCAACTCGCTGAAGTCTACCTTTTATTTTAGCTTTCCCTTCGCGATCGCGCAAAGAATCAAGCCACTCTTCAAAAGGTATTTTTCCCTCTAAAGTTTCATAGGTTTGAATTTCTCTCGGTTGGACTTCCATGATTTCATTTAGTACAAACCTTAGCATCAATTGGCAACATTTTAGCTCATTCTGGTCAGTGCCAGGTATCGGAAATGTAGAAATGGCATGGTTTCGTGGAAAAAGTCGGGTTCACAACTATAATAAAAATCTTAAACCTCCATCAGATGTTTTTCATCCATCACCAATCGACAGCCAACACCACAACAAAAACAAAACAAACAAACACCCAAACCAACCAAAAGAAGGAGACAAGTACATCCCACTAGCCAACATTAATAACGCAACAAAAAACAAAAAAATCCATTTGATATTACCCATTATCCAATAGAAAAAATTCATATCCGCTCTCCTATTGAATAACAAATCAAAGCAAGCGCTCACTGTTAGTATATACTGCCCATAGCCAAACTGCAACCACGCCCACCGCCAAACCGCTTGCCAGGATAAAGGGCGGGTCTAGTTTTGATTTTATCTAAAAGCTGATAAAAATTGTGGGCTCCTGTAATTGGGGGTATAGCTTAAGAATTTTTCCAGGCATATTCTTTGAGGGAGGGGGGATCTGAGGGCTTTTCTCCGCTGCATATTGCTGTGTTATGGTGTTTAGATATAGGGGATTGTAGCAGATGAGCATTGCTTTGACAATTGGCGGACTAAGATCGATGAGGAGTCTTTCTGAGGTTGAATGTATTTCCAGTAAGTAGTATTTTGGTTGCGATTGTGTGGGTGGTTGGGACTCCAACTATGGCGGTTAATTTGGCAATCGATGATGTTAATGTAAATGCAAATGGGCATGGTTTGTGGGCCAGATCGCCCTGTCCGGCTGATTTAGAAACTTTGGTCGATCGCCTGTTGCAAGATTTGCCGAGTTATGCTAATCGCGTAATTGTGCGATCGCACTTTTCTCCTAACACTAACACACCGCCCGGTTACGCGCTGCCGCAAATAATTTTAGCCGGTCGCCCGGAGTTTGAACCGTTACCTTTAAATTTTGAAGATGCGCTTCCTGAAAATGCTAGTCAAGTTTTCATTACTACTTTGGAACGGCAGTATCGCGGGGGAAAACGAGTAGAAATTCAGCAATATCATTGGCTGTTTTTAACTAAAACCGAGAACGGATGGG
The DNA here is from genome assembly GCF_036705125.1 of Microcoleus sp. B7-D4. Lineage (NCBI taxonomy): Bacteria > Bacillati > Cyanobacteriota > Cyanophyceae > Oscillatoriales > Microcoleaceae > Microcoleus > Microcoleus sp. B7-D4. The sequence continues at coordinate 21,975 of NZ_JAUBTT010000073.1, read as the reverse complement.
AATTAGTAAAAATTGTTTCTAGGTTTGGTACTGCGGCGGATGTCCGTCCTTTATTCGGACAAGATAGCGATAAAAGCGAAATTGCTGAGGCTATTCGTTTGTGGTTGCGCGATTGTCATGCAAAGCCATAAATTTCGCTGGTTCCAATGATTTTTTTTACACTTAAAAATAGCCTCTTGAAAGCACGTCATCTTCGTCTAGTTCATCTTTACCAATCATCCCTTCAATCTCACGTAAAAATCTCATAAAAACTTCCGGTGCAAAGGGGTTGTTATCGAGATGGTTGACAAAATAATCTTTATTTTTATTTCTTCCCTCTACCGTACTAAAAGCACTTCTTATATTAGACGATAAGCGTTTTGCTTTTCTCAAAATTAGTATTTCATCAATAGCTGTGAGTGATGAGCTAATCGGCGACATATCAAGCCACTCACATAGCAAGAAATACTTGGCTCCTGGTACACTCAATTTTACATCCAGGGCAGTTGCTGCGCCCTCTTGAAACATGGTTTTATCAAGATTTGTTTTACACTCAGCCGCAACATAAGCAATATTTGCCTCACGGGAGGTACTCTCCTTAAAATCTTGGTTATGAGAGGCTTTGAGAAATATTTTTCTACTAATCGCAAAATCTTGATCCTTGGCTCGAATACTCATCCCACCGCCTTTTGGACTGAGTTTTAAACTTGACTCAAATCGTAGGGATGAAAAACACTGTGTTGGGCCAAAGGATAATTCTTTGTCCTTTAATGAATCTGCAAAGACGGTTGTAACTAAGATAGGTATAAATTCTTCAATAATTGAGTTGTCAAGTTTTAATTGCCCTTTTTGACGGTACAAAAAATCATTGTCACTGTCAAAAATTAGTTCAACGTCAATGTATCGCTTATAGGAGGTTAGATGGGATACCATCTCTGGAACAACTTTCAGATCATCCCCCCTGATGTTTTTAAGCGTTTCCAACCATTTTTTGTAGTATTCGATTGCTTGATTAACACGCCGTTTATCTGTAGGAGGTAATTTCACGTTATCAAGTAATGCTGCTAGTTTGTCCCCATGTGGTTGAGCTAAATTAAACATAATTTTCTTCTTTTTGGTTGAGTATTTCAATGGTTTTTCGTGAACGCTGCCGATCGAAATAAGGTGAGGGCTGTACTGTGGCTGCCTTATCGATAGCATCCTTGATTTCATATTTTACTTGTTCATTCGCTACGGAATAAGCAGATATTAAAGCTTCTACAGAAAGAGTTCTGGCTTGATGTATGTCAAAATAATACTGTAAGTCTTCTCTTTTTGTAAAGTGTAGTATATCTTCTTTGATAGTTTTTCCATAACGATTTACAAAACTTCTTTCTTGACGGATATCTAAGCTAATTCCCAATACTTGACGAGCAACTTCGGCAACTAACTCCCCGTTTAAAAACGGCGTTCCTCTAATATTTGATTCTTTACCTACTACAAATATTATTCTACTATTAGGGCTGCATACTCTTAACAATTCTTGCAAAGTATAGGCGATGTCTAAGCAATATTGAATGACAGTTAGAAATCTATTACTTCTATGCTTGCGATTAGAACCAAACTCAGATTTTGCCACCTCTAAAATTTTCCAGTTTAGTGCTTCAGTAGAACCGCGATACTGCTGATGATAGTTAAATACATTGATATAAGGGGGGGAGGTAATCACAAGATTGACGCTGGAGTTTTGTAAGGGAACGTGTCTTGCATCGGCATTGTAGGCATTTATCGGCTTTTTACTATAGGGTAGTTTAAGGACAAAAGTAGCGATATTTTCCGCCAGTGTAAAAACTCTTGATTTGGTAAGTTTTTTGTTTTCTAAGTCTAGCAATATCACTAATACTTCATGTAGAATATTAAGGAATTTTTCTTCATCATCAACGGCTACCTCTACAATTTTATCTATTAAATCATTGGGTGTAATTTCTTTTTGTATTGTTTGGAAGAGTGGCATTCTCTCCCATATCTCTGTTTTTAGTTTAGTGAGAAAAGAATTGATACATTTTTCACGCTTTATTGGTGAAAGAGTGATGAATTTATAAGTGTTAGCTAGGATTAAAGCGGCTGGATTGATTTCGGTTCCGCAGGCTTCCAGTCCGAATCTTCCTGCCTCATATAAAACTGTTCCACTACCTAAAAATGGATCGAAAATCACACTATTTTTATTGGCATATTTATCAATCAAAGTTTCGACGAACTGGGGGGAAAATTGCCCTTTCCAAGGAAGTGGATTAGTACGTTGTTTATCTTCAATGTCTAATAGTTGTTGAGGAATTTCTTGTCTATTGATAGGAGTTTCACTAAAAATACTAGAGACAACCATAATTCGGATTTTTACTACGGGGCGTAAATTTATGAATGGAAAGCGGGAACTGGTTTTGTAGATGGCAGGTAAAAATCAGAGATTGTTGGTGAAACCAGCCCCCTACAAATTACACATGAAAATTAATTATAATTTTTCGGTGGGTGGGGGCGGGTTTTAAGATTGTGGGTAAAAATCCGAGATTGTGCCTCAAACCTGCCTACAAATCAACAAGAAAAATCGATTATAATTGCTCTTTGAATTCATCCAATTTAGCCTTGATAGCCTGCATATCTTGCCACATATACCATTTCGGAGTCTCCGGTTCGCGGGAGGGGTTTCGCAGCAAGTACGACGGGTGAAAAATTGGCATACACAAACGATTTTCCCATTCAATCCATTGACCTCTAATTTTACTAATGGGCCGCTTGTCGCTTAGCAAACCTTTGAGGGCTGTTGCACCAGTTAATAAAATAATTTTGGGGTCTAAGATGCGAATTTGTTCGAGCAAGTATGGTTTGCAAGCTTCGATTTCTTTTGCTGTCGGAGGGCGGTTGTTGGGAGGGCGACATTTGATGACGTTGGCAATGAATACGTCGGTTTCTGCACTCAATCCCACGGATTCTAAAATCTTATCTAACAGTTTGCCCGATCGCCCGACGAAGGGCAATCCGGTTTCATCTTCGTTTTGTCCGGGCGCTTCTCCCACAATCAAAATTGAGGCTTGAGGATTGCCGCGCCCGATGACGGCGTGAGTGCGGCTGTTGCCCAATTCGCAGCGGTAGCAGCGGTTGCAGTGCTCGCCGATTTGTTCCATATTTTGATAAGTGCCGGGAGGAATGGGAATTTTGGCATTTGCTGGTATTGAGTCTGTTTGGAAAGTGGCACTTTGATTGTTGTCAAAAAGGCTGAGTTGCAAGTCGCTGGACATAAATTTTACAATTAGGGAGATATTTTGGAGTCTAGAGTTTATAGTTTAGATCGGGTTTGGTGATTTGAGATTGGCTAGAAGCTTGTGTGCGATGCTGTCGATTGCACAATCCCTAATTAACACTGGCACAATCTCCAATTGTTTGGTTGAGCTCGTACAGGCAAAAATATGTTCTCTAACCCGTTTTTTGACGATCGCGCCGATGCAGGCGAAAAACTGGCCGAGGCAGTTGTGGACGAGTTCGGCAAGTTGAGTTTAATGACACAGCAGGCGGTGAAACCGATTGTTTACGCCTTGCCACGCGGGGGTTTGCCCGTTGCTGTGCCGATAGCGCGTCGCTTGGGCTGTCCTTTGGATGTGGTTGTCGCTAAGAAAATTACTCGCCCAGATAATTTAGAATTGGCGATCGGGGCTGCAACTGCTGACGGTCACGTCCTCTGGGAAAAGCAAAAGCTGCAGAATTGGCGCTTGCAAAAATCAGCCCTGCCCGTGGCTCAAAATAATGCTCAATCTCTGCTGGCAGATTTGTCTCCTGGACGCCCAAATATCAACGCGGCTGGGGCTTTGGCGATTTTGGTAGATGACGGCATTGCGACGGGGATGACAATGGCTGTGGCGGCTAAGGCTTTGCAGTCGCAGCAACCGCTGGCTTTGTGGATTTGCGCGCCTGTCGCCCCGGCAGATTTAATGGGATTTTTGGCCCAGATGGCCGATAAGTTGATCGTTCTGGAGACTCCTCACCCTTTTTACAGTGTCAGTCGCTTTTACGGGCAATTTCCGCAGGTTGAGACTGCGGAGGCTTTAAGGTGTTTGCAGCAACAAACAGAATGGCGATCGTAGGTTAAGCTAGAAGGCTAAATCCAAAAGCTCGATCGCTAAAACATGAGACCTTGGCAATATTGGTTGGACACTTTGATTCTGTCTACTCAGCACAATCCGCCTCGCTTTGTTGAGTTGGTGATGTTGACTTTGGCGATGATGTTGCTGGGGCTGTGGAGTGTAACATTGCAGTGGCAATATTTAGCACTGTCTCTGAGTTATATAATTGGTTCGTCTTTTTCAATTTTGGTGCGGGAATCCCTCGACCCGCGGTCTCAATTTCAGCTAACTCACTTGACTGCTTTGTTGTTATTAATATTAATTATCAGTTTTTATAGTTTTGCTGAACTGATTAGATAGTTAAGGCAGTTTTGATTTGTAGAGGCGGGTTTTACAATGTCATTGCGAAGGCGGTTAAGCAATTGCATAAGTTATATAGCAATCCTCAGCGGGTTGTGAACTAGATGTTTTTTTGAACGAACCGCGAAGACGCGTTCGGCGAAGCCGTTCCCGTTCCCCGCAGGGGTTCCCGAAGGGTAGGGTAGAAAGAGAAGAGAAGATGGAGAGTTCACCAATAATTAGCCATTATCCTAGATTCGCATGGGTTGATGTAAAATTATGCGGTTCCCGGCAGGATCGAAGGCATAGATTTCTAGACCGTGAGAAGCTTTGATAATTTCTCCGCTGGGCGGATAACCTAAAGCCCAAATTCGGGCGATCGCAGTTTCGATATCGCTGACTTCCAAACACAAACTCATGCCTGTTTTTGCTCGATTGGCAAATTCCGATTTGTGGGAATCTTTGGGTTTGAATATGCCGAGTCTTAATCCGGGGAGTTGAAATTCAGCATAAGTATTGGGAATGTAAGGGTTTGGTTCTATGTCGAGAAATTTTGTGTAAAATTTAACGAGAACTTCCTTATCAAGGTCTGCTAAAGTCACTAGGGCCGCGCTGTATTGGAAAGTCATATAAATTGGTAAGGGGGAATTGGGAATTGGTAATATTATACAACATTCACTGCGATATCAAAACTTCGGAGTTAAAAGGGAGTGACTGTGCAAGTCTTGGTATAATCAATTGCTCGCCATGCAATCCCTTTACTACTCAAAGTGAGATGAATCCAAAAGGAAATCAAGAGAACCAGAATCTTAGAAGACTCAGAGTCACTCCAACAACCCCAGATTCTAGGTTGATTGAGAATCGAGAATCTAGATTTCCCCGTGCGGTTGCTATGGCGATAGATGATGCTCAAGAGGTTATGAACGATCTCTATCGGGAAGAGGCAGAGTACGGAGATGGAAGTTGTGCTTTTATGGTGATGAAGGAACAATTTGAAGGTGGAGTAGAAAACCAGCCAATGTCCCTCAAAAAAGGAACTATCCACCATACAAAGTGCCGTCAATATATTTCATATTTTAAAAAAAGATTGCTAGATTTGCCGTCTGAGCCTAATGAGCCTAAAGAAAAGATTACTAGAGAAATTCAAAAAATGGAAGAGGCGCTACAATGGGCTGAAGACTACCACAACGGCAACGATCCGGTGATTCCCCGATGGGCAAACTCTTGGAGAGATCAGTTAGGAAAATAATCAATGGATATTATTAAGCTAGAGAACACTTACAAAACACCGTATCAGGGCAGGAACTGGCGGGATACAAAGCATGAGCTTCCTATCAAGCCAAAGGACACTCTGAGTTTCTGTGACTTAAGAAATTGCAGTCTAGAAGGACTCGACTTATCAATGGTAGAGTTCTTTGGTTGCCGTCTGAATGGTACCTTATTTAAAGCTGCCAATTTGCATCAAACGCAATTTATTGGCTGTTTTTCTTCGGATGATTATCCGCCAACAGATTTTAGTCGTGTTAGTGGCAATGCGTCTGTAGTACATTCTCACCTTCACTACAAAGGCGAATTTATGGGAGATTCTGTTTATATTGACGATAATTTTTGGATGGGAGACAGTCTAGAGTCCAAGTGGCCTGATGTTGTGGCTGCTGCTGCTACCGAAACACTTTCCGATCGCAATGATGTCAGATATAATGCTGCGGCAAAATTAGGAGATTTAGATAATCCTGTTGTTGCTCCCATACTGGCTTGTCTCCTTGCTGACGATGAGTGGGATGTGCGATCGATTGCCCTCGAAACATTAGGAAATCTAAGGCATCAGAAATTCCCGCAGGGTGACAATATTTTATTGCAGTGGATGTTCTTACGTCTCGGAGATCGACATTCGATTGTACGGCAGACAGCGAGAAACCTTGTTGAGATTCTATCACCACCAAACCATGTATTGCTTGCTTCTATTAACCGGATGATGTCGTCGGAGTCGGAGGAAAGAATTTCGGGCGTACTTGCTGCTATTGAGTTGTGCAGGCTAGACGAACAATATTGGAGTTTGCTGGAGCCCAAAATTATTGAGAGTCTCTTGTCGGATGAAGCACCTGATGTTCGGCAAGAATGTTCCTATCTTCTAGAAATTTTAGACGATTGTTAGAAACTTTAACCGCAATCTGCTGTAAATTTCTACCTCCTTAAAATCGTCCAATTCGTCCGACTATTTGGATTTTACCTTCTCGATCGCTTTTGAGAATCACAGCTTCGCCGCTTTGCGGTACAATATCAGTAATCGCGGTAATATTTACTTGATGAGTTACCATAATAATTGCGCCTTTTGTGTTGCGGTTGTCCACAATTAATTTGCGAATTGCCGCTGTTTGGCTGGCTTCTTTGCTGCTGTCCCTAAAGAACGAGTTCAGCGCTGGGAACGGTTCGACTTTGCCTAAATTTATCAATTTGGCTGTTTCCAAACATCGGCACCACTGACTCGATAAAACTCTGGCAACTTTGATGTTGCGGTTGCGAAATTCTGCTCCAATTTGCTTGGCTTGAGTTCTTCCTTGTGCTGATAAATTGCGCTGGGTGGAACAGTCACCCAACTTAAAGTTAGCAGGATCTCCTGTACCTGGGGCGATCGCGTGTCGCATTGCTACCACCAACCCTGTCTCCCCCCGCTGCAACAATTGCCACCCTGCTTGAGTTTGCGCCTTGGTTGCTGCGTCAGAACTTGCAGTTGCAATCATTAAGCCGATCGACAATACTAAAGCTAGCGACCGGAAAAACCATTTCCATTTGAGGTAAATCCGCGCAGCCATTGGTGCAGAAGTTATAAATTAACTTATCATATTATAATACAACAAATATTGCTCTATGGAACTCACCAATTTTATTGCTCTGTCTGTCATTATTGCCCTCGTGCTGGGGATTGGGTTTGGAACAATGACTTGGGCTTACTTCGGCAAGGGCAGCATTTCTGTACTCTTTAAAGAACCAATTTTAACTTACCCAGAATTTCCAGATACCGACAGCGGCAGTAAAGCTTCCGTTTATTTCCAACAAGGAATTGAGGCTTATCAGTCAGGAAAGTACCGCAAAGCCAAAGATAAATTTACCAGCGCTGTAGAACAAGTTTCAACTTTAGCAGAAGCTTACCACAATCGCGGCTTAGCTTTTGCAAATTTGCGATCGGATGACGAGGCTGTTGCAGATTTGATCCGTGCCAGCGAATTATACCAACAGCAGGGGGCTGGATTTGCGATCGACACAATTAAACAAAATCTGGCCGCCTTGAAGCAGCGCAAATTAGAACGAGAAAAACAAAAAGCAGTAGCGACATAAATTATTATGTTCTGCCCGTGAAACTCAACCCACACCTAGAGTGGGGGTCTGAAAAACCCGGTTTCTTTAATGTGGTTGGGAGAAACCGGGTTTGTTAACAGAATTCTTATGATAGTTGAAAATCAAGATTTAACCTTCTCCCGCTCAACTAAATTTTTCGGGCATCTTCTATTTTGTCGATTTTAGCAATCATCATTTCTCGGCTAGATGCCACAACTCGATAATTAGTAATTGGATCGTAAGCTTCCCACTCTTGAGTTACTTCGCTGTCTTGCCACAAAAACCATTCCCGGTAAATTTCGCCGTCATCAATGTCGCCGCACAAGGGAAGCCAATCATCTCCTCCCAAGCTCTCAAAATCTCCTCCTACTAAGTCAATCCAAGCTGCAAGTATACAAGAGTCAATAGCATTATTATTAACAGTGACTGCGTTAGAGTGAAGAGAAGTTTCGGGAAAACAAAGTGTGGATTTCATAAGCTGTACCTGAATGTTATGTTATTAATTTATAAAAAAATCCTCAACGGCAGTGACAGCAGAATGCCGCTATCTCAACCTCCACAGTTCCCCCCTCGAAAAACCTTGACACCTAAAGCGCTCAAATGCCTCTGCTGTATGACTTGAGACCGCTTTGAGTCAAGTCGCTACAGAGGCTAAATTGAGCCACTTTGCCAACTGGCATACAAGAAAGCCCGATCGACCCAATATTGTTGGCGAAAGCTCTCGCGCATTAAGGAGCAAAGACAGCGCGACTGGCAATTGTATACTGGGTAAGTTGGCGAGTTTCCGTACAGTTTTTGTGATAAAATTAGCAGTAACCGGACTTTCGTACCGACAGCCTGGTCTTGTCAAAAGCTTTCCAGCCGTGGTGCGATCGTGGTGCGATCGCCAGTTTTGATTTATTGTTAATTTTGCGAAGTCCCGATCGACTGTTAGGGAAAAAAATTATGCAAGCAACCAACCAAGAAGGAATTATCAATCTGACAATCCACTATACCAACGGCAAACAGCAACACTTCCAGTTCATTGCGCCAGAGGGAACAGTAGGAGAGCAAGCAACTTTAGGCACTCGCCTGCACAAAATGTTGACAGCAGACCCGGTAATTCTCGAATTGGCAGATAAACTGGTAGTTATCCCAGTTCACAACATACAAAGTATTGAAATATCGCCGGTTCCTCCCAAATTGCCAGAGGGTGTCCTTTACCCAATGCGAGAAATCAAGAAATAGCTAAGGTGTTCTGCATCTAAATTCAACTGAAAAGGTGGGCAAGAGACCCATCCCAAGCAAGCTTTTAATAAACATAAATGTCCCACTTAAATGCGCTAAAACTTATTACAGCTCACAGATAGAAATTACCCAAACACTTGTCGAGCGCAGCGACGATATATGTCGCGTGAGTGAGGGGAATAATTGCAGGTTTCACAGACTTTAACTTACCAGAAAAAATGCTAGAACTCCACTGCCACACTACTTATTCCGACGGCACTCTCACCCCTGCCGAACTCGTAGCCGCAGCCGCGTCTTCGGGGGTTCGCGCCTTGGCTGTCACCGATCACGATACGATGTCGGGTTGGGATGAAGCCTTCGCCGCCGCTGCTTTGCACGGTATCGAAATAGTCCCCGGACTCGAACTCAGTACAGTTCACAACGGCCGGTCACTGCACATTTTAGGTTTTTATCCCGATGCAAATAAGTTGCGTGTTCCTTTGAACGATCGCCTGGAAGGAAGGTTTCGTCGATCGCAGGAAATGGTCGAAAAATTAGCAGCAATGGGATACGCGATCGAACTGCCAAAAACATCCCCAGGAATGGCACCGGGAAGGCCTCACATTGCCTCTGCGCTGGTAAAAGCCGGTCACGCGAAATCATCGCGGGAAGCATTCGAGCGCTGGCTAGGAGATGACGGCCCGGCTTATGTGCATTACGAGAAATTCTCGATCGTCGAAGGCATTGATTTACTGAAAAGTTGCGGCGCAGTACCGGTTTGGGCTCACCCTTATTTATTTCGCGGCGGCGCTGTTGAGGAAGTCTTAAAAGAATTAGTAGATGCTGGTTTAATGGGAGTTGAAGTATACCATCCCACCCACAGTTCTAGCCAAATCCAAAAGTTGAAAGATTTGTGTCTTCATTACGGTTTGCTGGCAACTGGTGGCAGCGATTATCACGGCCCCGATCCTGAAAGGAAAGCCGCAGATAGCACCCAATTGAATATGCTGCATTTGCCGTTAGAATTGCTGGAACCGATTAAAGTTGCTGCGGCGAGTTTGAAATAGTTTTTGAGGACGAATTTTGCCGACTTATACAGTGGTCAAAAAAAATTCTTGGCTTTTTTAGTGACGAGTTTGCCGCAAGTAAATCATCAGCAGAAGACCGAGGTCAAGCAGAATATAAATTAATATGAAGTTAAAGGCAATTGCAGGTGAGTTAATTTTACAATGTTACTATAGCAACTTGCCAAACGGAGCTTATTATGAGTACAGAAGACAGAGCGAAGGCGATCGGCAAAAATTTAGAAGGCAAAGCTCAGGAAATTTTCGGTAATATCACGGGCAACAGAAAAGACCAGGTAGAAGGCAAAGCCAAACAAGCGGAAGCCTCCGCCCGCCACGCAGCAGAAGATGCAAAAAATGCGGTGAAAAATCTGGCAGATAAAGCCAAAAAGTCGATCGACAAATTGTAAGCTGTCGGTCATCTAAACTGTATTTGTGGGGCGGGCGAGACGCCCACCCCACAAAATTTTCATCAGGCATTGAATGTAAAATTTAGAGGGGGCTAGCCCGATCAAAGGCTGTGCCCTCAATTGGGTTCGATCTGATTCATTTTTGGAATGTGCATAAAATTGGGTTACTCCTGCGATAGCCCTTCAAAACTTACCTTAAGGCAAACTTACAAGAGTGATTAAAGCCAACCCTATTAAACTTATTCCTTATTAAGAGGTATGAATGGATTCTATTAGAGTGGAAAGATTACGTTGCCTCGGTGACACTGGCTATATTCAGTTAAAGCCTATAACTGTTCTCCTTGGGCAAAATAGTTCAGGTAAGAGTAGTTTTTTGCGTATTCTTCCTCTCTTGAAACAAAGCGTAGAATCTCGAACAACTGGGCCAATACTTTGGTCGGGCAGCCTAGTTGACTTCGGTAATTTTAAAGATGCTCATCAAACTGGAGCAGAAGACAATAACAATATTGAATTTTCTTTTAACTTCAAGCTAGAATCAAGAAACTTAACCTATCCTAGAGGTTTTCCCTACTTTCTTGTTTCTGGAGAAGCAAAGATTTTAAACAGTTTTGATATAAAATTAACTCTCCAGGTATCAGAACATAAAGAGAAAAAAAATACAAGAACAAGTAGAATTATTTTGCAGTTTGAGGATTCAAAAATCCAATTAGATTTTGGTGAGGATGATTCAGTAACAAATTTTTGGGTTAATAATTCATTGAACGTCTTAAATTTGGGTAAATATATTGCCATAAAATTTGATAGGAGTTTGCTTCTGCCAACTATTACTGAAAGTGAGCAAAAAAAAGAATATGAATTTGAAAAATTATCCTCACCATCTCCTGGTCTTATTAGATATCGTACTCGCTTCAGAGCTTTATTTCATGCTTTGATAGATAAAACCAAGGAGACGGCTCATCATGCAACTAAGTTAGATACTATTATTCAAATGGCAGCCTCCTTTGGTCTAGGCAACTCAGAAAATATGCTCAAAGATATTCAAGAAAATAGTTTTGGTAGCCAAGGCTGGAAAAATAAAACAAGAAATTGGACAGTAGAGACAAAGGATTTTCAAGACCTAAGAGATCTAATTATCGCAAATGCGATACCTAATATTCTTGAAGAATGTGATGAGATGCTAGCAAACTTCTCCAAGAATATTAGCTATATTGGGCCAGTACGAGCTACAGCAAAGCGTTATTACCGAACTCAAGATTTAGCTGTTGATGAAGTGGATTACCAAGGTGATAATCTTGCAATGTTTTTGCGTAATCTAACTGATTCCGAAATGGAAAGCTTCTCGGCTTGGACTTTAGATAACTTGGGATTTAAGCCATCAATTAAATCGAGCGAAGGCCATATTTCAGTAACAATAGGTTCCAAGGATTCGGATAAAGACCTTAATATTGCTGATACGGGGTTTGGTTTTTCTCAAATTCTTCCTGTTATTACTCAATTATGGTCACTAAGTTCCAAAGGGAACTTACAGTCAACCTCTCGTCGAGTAAACAGAGGAACAATAACATACGCTATCGAGCAACCTGAGTTACATCTTCATCCCCGTCTGCAAGGGAATTTAACAGATGCCTTGGTTAAGTCAATCAAAACAGCTAAGGAGAAGAAGATTGATCTACGTTTAATGATTGAAACTCATAGTGAAGTATTGGTAAATCGCCTAGGACAATTAATTGCTGAAGGTAAAATTTCTAAGGATGAAATTAACATTGTTTTGTTTGAGCCATCCAATCAACAGGGAGAAGTAACCATAAGAAATGCCCAATTCGATTCAGATGGGTATCTTTTAAACTGGCCACTAGGTTTTTTTGAAATGGAACTTGTATAAATGCTAATTTTGATTGATAGCTCTGTAGTAGATAAGGGAGATGAAAATACTTGGGATGATGAGACTGTTGTGGCTTTAGAAAATCTTGCAACTGCTCGTCGTGAAGGTAAGCATATAGTAATGGCTAAGAGAGAAACTTTTGAAAAGATTGCTCAATGCTCTCGTTTATCTGAATTTTCTAGGAAGATTTACAATAAATTATACCACGAATCTACACAACTTTATTCCTATCTTTCGGCGGTAACAAAATATATTGAAATTGTTAATCCTTGTTATGAACCAGAAGTGCTTTCGGATTCAGACAAGGAAATTATTAAAGTACCTCCACGTTTTTTTAATGATTCAGAGTTAGTACAGAAAACCATACTCTTGGGTGAAAATCTTGATGACGCTGTTTTCTACGAAACTATAGCAAAAGTTTGTCTTAGATGGAAAAAAATCAATGCACAAATAGTATGCGAACATAGAGGCGGCGGGGGTCATACAACTTCTAATGAGTATAGTAATATTCAACAAGCAAAACAACGCTTTTGCCTTTGTATTGTAGATAGCGATAAAATTGCTCCTAATGGAAACCTTGGCTCCACAGCATCTAGCCTGCTTAAGAGTGATGATCCAACTTGTATAAAAACACAAATTCTTATTCTTGATTGCCGTGAAAGTGAAAACTTAATACCTAACTCAATTTTATCTAAACTGTATCCAGGAAATCAGGAAAAACTTGAAGCCTTAAATATTATTGAAAGTATTAGTCTAGAGGTTAGGTATTTTTTAGATATAAAAAAAGGAACTTATTTAAAAAAAATTATTGATGAAAGAAATTCTCAAATTAAGAAGTTTTGGTCAGTCAAAATTCCTCAAATTCTCAATATATCAGACCGTATAAATAATTCGTGTCAAGCTAACTGGCAATGCAGTAGTAATAGTGGAGAATGTCAATGTAAAATATCACTTGGGTTTGGAGATAAGACGCTCAGCAAGACCGTTGAATATCTTAAAGACAACACTCCTAATGAGATTGCAAGAATAGTCGATCCATCTAAGCATTCTGATTGGGAACAGATTGGACAGGTTGTTATAAATTGGTGCATTGCTGAAAGTCCTATTCGTGCTTGATAAGGTGTCATTACCTTTTTATTTATAAAGGCGAAGTGCCTACACCTGCGCTTAAAAATTGGGTTCTGCGGCTAAAAGCTCGATCGACAAATCCATCTGTTCCTTCCCCCGCGCCAAAAAGCTTTCGCACTGCCGCCAACACTCCACAGCCACCCCAAACTGCTCGAAAACCTCCTCTAGAGGCAACTCTCCCGATTCCACCCGATCGATAATCGCTTCAATTCGATCGACCGTTTCCTCATAATTCCAGTCAGACTGGCGCAACTGCGAATCAATCATAACTTTTCTTCCGCATCCAATACTTCTACAATCTTAACTTTCAGCACGCCCCGACTCAACCTCACAGTCAATTCCTCTCCCAATTCCAAACCGTCAGTTTTGCGGACGATTGTACCGTCACTTTGGATTACCGCCGCATAACCCCTTTGCAATACCGCCGCCGGATTCAGTGCGGATAACTTTTCTTGCAATACTTCTAGTTTACCAGTTGCTTGTCGCAAAGTTCGGGATGTCGCAGGCAAACGTTTTAATCGATTTTGTAACAGTTGCAAATGCTCTTCTTCTGCCTGAAATCTGGTTCGCACAGCGTTTGCTAAATTGACCATTCGCTGCTTGTGTTCAAAGTAAATATCTGCTAAAATTGGTACAGCTTGAGCGGCCGCAGCAGTGGGAGTGTGGGCTCGTTTATCTGCTACTAAATCGGCGAGAGATTCGTCTCTTTCGTGCCCGATACCGGTGATAATTGGAATCGCACAATTGGCGATCGCCCTGACAACTCTCTCATCATTAAAACAAGCCAAATCTTCTGCTGAACCGCCGCCGCGCCCTAAAATGATCACATCAGCCCTACCGTCCAATTCTACACGGGCGATCGCCCTAGCAATCGCAGCAGCAGCGAATTCTCCCTGCACTCCTGTCGGCGACAGCAACACCCGCAAACCCGGATATCTTTGAGCTAGAGTGCGCTGAATGTCTCCCCAAGCAGCGCCAGTATCGGATGTCACCACCGCCACAATTTGCGGGTGTGCGGGAATCGGGCGCTTTCGGGCGGGATCGAAGAAACCCTCCGCATCCAAGCGCGATCGCAATTGCTGCAACCGCAAAGCCTGCAATCCTTCCCCAGCCGGTAGCGATTGCACCACAGTCAACTGGTACTCGCCGCGATTTTTGTAAACCCGGATGCTTCCCAAAACCAGCAACTGTTCCCCTTTTTCCGGGATTTGCACCAATTTTTGCCGCTGAGAATTCCACACCACGCAGCGAATAGCAGCGCTTTTGTCGGTGTCGCACAGAGTGAAAAAGCAGCCGCTGGGGTGGTGCGAAACGTTCGACACCTCGCCTGTCAGCCAAACTGATTGCAGGTTGCGATCGCCCTCCAACAAGTCTTGCAGGTAAGATGTTAGTCCGGCAACAGATAAAGCTGTATCGGGAAGAATTGAAGTCATCCAATTTTAGATTTTAGATTTTAGATTTTAGATTTTAGCTACTATCAATGCTTCGGGCAGTGTGTGATTGCCAAGCGTAAAATAAGGGTTTCAGGGCGATTGCCGAATCGACTTGCTAACGAAAAATCAAGGGTTTCAGAATACAATCTCAAAATAGTCCGGACTATTGTACTATATCTAAGGTAATTTATTTGTAGGCTGAGCGGGCGATCGTAATTTTAACTGCAAACAAACTAATGATATCAGATACAATGACTTCCATGAATGTGCTGCGCCAAGAGGCTGCGGCGATCGGCATTACTGAGGAAGAAGCCAGAAAATATGGCGACCTCCGACATAAAAGAACTTGGTCTTTGGCGATCGAACATCACCTCTCAATGCAAGATTTTGCCGATCGCATAGAACAATCCTTCACAACTTCCGAACCCGATTCCTCCAGCGCACTCAACCACTCTCAGACTGAAGAGTCGAAAGACTATGGTATTCAGCTAACGGCGAACCTAGGCGAATCTAGAGTAACCAGGGAGAACCAAACAGCCTCTGTTGCTTCGCCACAACAGCAAGCAGTAGTGATCGGGCGATCGCACACACATTCCGACCAGCGCAGCAACCAAAACCGAGGTTTTAAACAAGTAGTTCAAAATCATATTAAAGCATTAACAATTGCAGCAGCCTCCCGCACAAATCTGCTCCATTCACAACTGGGCAATTGGGTTTGTCCTGAGTGTGGGCCGGAGGGCGAATTGGGTTGTTACCTTTGCGCCGGAGAAGGCAATGTAGGGGACATTGCAGCTATTGGCTGGACGCTAGCTTATATGGAAATGTTGGGCTGTTCTGCTCGCGAAATTGAACCGTTGAGAAAAATTTCGCCTTCATCGAATATTCTGGAATTGAATTTAAAAGTTTGTGTTGCTATCAAACAAAGTAGCGAAGTTTTAGCCAGGACGGAGAAATGGGTAAGATTGAAGGAACAAGGAATGCACGACACTGATTTTGACACGGATACACGGATTAATTCTTAATGGTGATTCATAAGTGAGAAGAAAAAACAACTATCAGTGTATCCGTGACTTCCGTGTCGTGCTGTGGGGCATTAGTATCAATAAAACTTCAAAATTCACTCCTCCCCACCTAAAAATTACTCCAAATTAAGTATTGATTCTAGCTTTTTCAAAGCAACTTCCAAGTCGTCATTAACAACTTGGAAATCGAATTCCCCCGCAGCTTCAATTTCCTCTTTAGCCCGCACCAACCGACGGGCGATCGCACTTTCGGAATCTTGACCCCGACTCCGCAGCCGGCGCTCCAATTCTTCCCAAGAAGGAGGTAAAATAAAAATTCGCAGCGCCTCTGGAAACTTATTTCTAATTTGCCTCGCCCCTTCGAGCTCAATTTCGAGCAATACCCATTTTCCCTCACCGGTACCCTGCTGGAGAGCAAAATAGGGAGTACCGTAAAAATTGCCGGCAAACTCGGCCCATTCCGCCAACTCTCCAGCCTCAACCATTTGTTCAAAGCGGCTGCGGCTGACAAAATAATAGTGCTTTCCCTCAATTTCTCCCTCGCGGGGCGATCGAGTTGTCACCGATACCGAAAGATACAATTCGGAATGGCGATTGAGGAGCGATCGTACTAGGGTGCCTTTCCCCACACCGCTAGGCCCCGTCAGAACAATTAATTTACCAGATTTCATTTTTACAATAGAAACGTGTAACAATTTAAGTTTCCGCTTACTCTAAACTGTAAGCGCTCAAATTGCAACTAACAAACCTCAATCATCCCTACTTTGACCGTCTTTGCTGATCACAAAACGATTAGCAACCGTTTCCGGCTGAATCGCGGAGAGGATGACGTGACTCGAATCTGTAATAATTACCGCTCTCGTGCGGCGGCCGTAAGTTGCGTCAACCAGTTGTCCCCGCTCCCGCGCATCAGTAATAATCCGCTTAATTGGCGCTGACTCGGGACTGACAATGGCAATCACTCGGTTAGCAGACACAATGTTACCGAAACCGATATTAATTAATTGAATATCCATGAAAATCTTAATTTATGGGTGAACGACTAACTATCACTCCTTACTTTTTATCATATATACAAAGATTTTTTATTACAATCCTCAAATTAATCTCAACTAATTTTTTTAATTGAGATTAATTTTTTACCCTTTTGACGCCGAGTACCCCGTTCTTTATCGAAAATTCAAAAAACACTCGCTGTTGCCACTCTATCTTAAAGATTCGGTAAAAGCGTCGATTTTTAGTTGCAAATAAAAGCATTAGCTGTATCGAGAAAACAGCCCGGAAATGTTGCGAAATATAAATTTAATTTCAGGGAGAGGGAAAGTTAAGTATAATCACTGATCGATGACAGCAAATATTCGCAAAAGCTGGTTTGAGCGGCTTTCAACTTAAACTAAAAGCCGCTGGCGATCCTCTTCGTTGGCGTAGCCCCCTAGGGGCGGGCTTCGCTAACGCACTTTCTCCCCGATTTTCCACAAAAATATTCGGGATGATGTGCCAAACTACAGATGTTTATTGCATGATTTTCTACAATAAAATTGGTTTGTAGTGAGGACTTTAGTCCTATTAATACCAATAAAAAAGTGTTGCTATAATTCTCAATTTTATAACTATTATGAAATTTTGTCGAGTCCCGCGCCGGACACGGCATTGCCGTTTCCCTACAGATGATAGCAGGATTATAGCTAGCAAGAATGGGGGGAATTAGTATAAAATTCTGAACCTTTTAGTTTTTACTACAAACATTTTGAAGTCAGCACAAGTTAGGCAAAAAGTGGTTTGACGCATGATATGAATTCCGGTTGAATTGGAATGGAATGATTAAACCGCAGAGGGCACAGAGAACACAGAGGAAGAGAACAGAGAGATATAATTCCGATGCTACTGGATTTGATATGAATTATAGCGGTAATAATTCATGCACACCGCACCCTACACATACAGGATATGTGTAAATCTTGTTTAACAAAAAACAGGGATTAATGCAGATAAATTCACCTGCATTAATCCCTAGTTATTCCACACTTAATTAAGCTGCAACTAAACCGCTGTGTCTCAACAAAGCTTTAGTGCTCGGTTCGCGTCCCCGGAAATTTTTAAACACTTCCATCGGGTGCAAACTGCCGCCCAATCCTAATACTGTATCTCGGAAGCGCTTGCCTGTAGAGGCGATCGCACTTTCATCTTCCAAACCCGCTTCCTCAAACGCCGCAAAAGCATCAGCGCTGAGCACTTCCGCCCATTTATAACTGTAATACCCCGCCGCATAGCCGCCTGCAAAAATGTGTCCGAAAGCGCACAAAAATGCGTCTTCTTCCAGAGGAGGCAAAACTGTGGTAGTTTTAGCGATGCGGTTGCGGACATCGGCTACAGTTTCGCTGCCGCCCGATCGATACCGGTGGTGCAATTCGATGTCAACGCTGCTAAAATGTACTTGCCTGAGCATAACGCTGCCGCTCATGTAGTGGCGCGCTGCTAGCAGTTTTTGGTAGTAGTGTTCCGGCAAAGTTTCCCCGGTTTCGTAATGCTTTGCCATCCCGAATAAAGTAGCGCGATCGTAACACCAATTTTCCATAAATTGACTGGGCAATTCCACTGCATCCCACTCAACATTATTGATGCCCGAAGCCCCCGGATAGTCTACCGTTGTCAGCATATGCTGCAAACCGTGACCGAATTCGTGAAACAAAGTTTCGACTTCCAAAAAAGTCATTAAACTCGGTTTGCCGTCAACCGGAGGACTTTGGTTGCACACCAAATAAGCCACCGGCAACCGCGTAGTTGTTTTTCCCGCTTCCACAAATTTAGCGCGCACCACGCACTCGCCCATCCAAGCACCGCCGCGCTTTTCCTCGGGGCGGCTGTAGGGGTCTAAATAGAAATTGGCGATCGTATTTCCTGCTTCATCATCTATTTGGAAATATCGCACATCTTTGTGCCACACAGGAGTTTGACCGTCCGCCGCAGTTACTGTCACGCCGAACAGCCGCTTTACTAATCCAAATAACCCGTCTAATACCTGTGGCAAAGCAAAATAAGGCCGCAATTCTTCGGCACTAAAAGCAAACTTTTCTTCCCGGCGCCGTTCCGACCAAAAACCTACATCCCAGTGCTTCAAATCTCCCGCTTCCGCCGCGCCTTTTTCGGCAGCAAAAGCTTTCAATTCTTCTAAATCTTTGATAGCAGCATCATAACTAGCCTGACGCAATTCTTCTAACAAAGCTTCTACTGCTGCAACGTCGGGAGCCATTTTGCTCGCCAAGCTCAATTCGGCATAACTACTAAACCCCAGCAAAGCAGCTTTTTCCTGGCGCAAAGCTAAAATGCGATCGGTCAACGGCCAGTTATTCAATTCTCCGCTACTTGCTCTGCCGATAAAAGCTTTGTACAACTTTTCGCGCAAGTCGCGGCGGGTGCCGTGCTGCATGAAAGGGCCGTAACTCGGAAAGTCTAAAGTAATCCGCCAAGGGCCATTTTCGGCATCTGCATTTTCTTCGCCGGCGCTGCGAGCGGCTTGAGCTGCTAAACTCAACAAACTCGGCGGCAAACCGTCAATTTCGTCTTTGTTTGTGAGGGTGATGCTGAATGCTTTGGTAGCGTCGAGGACGTGATTGGAAAATTGGGTTGTAATTTCGGCCAATTCTAATTGAATGGCATTAAAACGCTCTTTTTGCTCGCCTTCTAAACCGACGCCGGAGAGTTGGGCGTCTCGGAGAGCGGCTTCAACAATTCGCTTTTGAGCTGACTCTAAGCTGTCCCAATTTTCGCTAGCCCGCAGCGCTTTAAAAGCTTCATAAAGCGGTTTGCTTTGACTGAGCTTGCTCCAAAATTTTACTACTTCCGGCTGCACTGTTTCGTGAGCCGATCGCAGTTCCGGGCTATTTTTCACGCCCATCAAATGTCCGACAATGCTCCAGCTCCAATTTAAACGCTCTCCGAGTCGCTGCAATGGTTCTACTAAGCGGCTCCAAGTCGGTTCTACAGAGGCTTCTAAGTCAGCTAGCGAGGCTTCTAGTTCGGTCAGCAGTTGGGTAACAGCGGGGACTACGTGTTGTGATTCGATCGCGTCAAATGGGGGCAATCCTTGACCGATTAGTAACGGGTTATCAGCAATAGTTACGGTTGCAGTCATTTAATTTTCTTGTAACAGGTTGAAAACAGTTGAACTAGACAGATTAGCTTTTAATCTTTTAACACAGTTGTCGAAAAAGTAGGACTCGATCGGGCGACAGTCCGAGAGTGTCTGAGTGTCCGATGGAAAAAGTATTCCTTCTGACTGATGACTGTTGACTGTTGACTGTTGACTGCTGACTGTTGACTGTTGACTGATGACTGATGACTAATGACTAATGACTAATGACTACTGACTACTGACGGTTCTCTGGTGTGTGCTGCAACTCCTTGACAACTGAGATTAAGCGCTTGAGATGAGGTTTGACAACTTCTTGCTGCTCGTGTTCCAAACGGTGGATTTGAGCTTGGACGATCGACAAATCGGCCGTCGATTGGTGCGCGGGAGCTAGCAGTTGGCTTTGCAAATTGGCCATGACTTTCTGGATTTCCAAAAATCGAGTATTTACTACTTCCCAGTCGTCTCGGCTGATAGAAGTTTCTGCCAAGCCTTGCGTGGCGATTTGCAGTTGCTCTATAGCCTGTTCCACAGCTTGGAGATTCGCCGATTGACCAACCGATAAATCTTGCAGTTGTTGGCTCACCTGCTGGCGAACATCGAGCACAGCAGACGCCACGATTTCTTGCAAAGAAGCTACCGACTCTCCTAAACTCAGCAACTGCCGCTGGATGTCGATCGACTCCTCAAAAGCCTCATGCCTAGGCAGTGCAGCCATTTGCTGGCGCAGCGCTGCAATATCTGCAGACAACTGCCTGCGTAATTTAACAATTACCGTCACCGCCGTTTTTTCGACTTTATTGACAGAGTTTTGGACTTGGGCCATTTCCGAATTTTGATGCACCCGCACTTGCTGCTCGAACCGATACCGGTTAGCAACATTCAGCGACAAAGCCAAGGTTAGGGGAGCCACGCCGTAAAAAGCTTGACCCGACACTGCCACCGCCAGGGAACCCACACCAGAGGCCGCCAGAGAGGCGTACTCTGCCATCTCCAGCCAGTGCCTTTGAGGAAAACTTGGTCTCAAGTGGTTTGCAACAGAGGGTTTTGGCTTCCGCACGGCTCTTTGGGTCATAGTATTTGCTCGTTGTGGGTAAGGTTGCGAGACTGGGTGGAGCATCGATTTCTATCCTTTTTTCAGTTATATGTTTTAGATTATTTCTTGGCACTCTTCTATTTTTACCTTTGTGAGTAAGTTAAGGATGACTGACATATTATTATGTATTTGGGAGCCTGTGGCGATCGCGCCTAATTCCGGCTGTTAAAAGGTTCGCCCCAACGCGCTCTCTATTTTACAGGAGTTAGCCCCATCGGGTTCGGGCGATCGACTTCGGGCTGCCCAGGCTCACCGAAAAATGCCTAAGACTATTTTAGATTTGAGATTTTAGATTAAAAGTTAAAAAAATGCGACCTACTCAGGGCGATCGTCGTTTGGAGCTTGTCGGGAGTTGCCTTTTTGTTCGCCCATTGGTATAATCTACTCTTTCTCAATTCCCCCTCTCAAATTTACTGTAAAAATTGACCAATGAATTCAGAAAAACCCGGAATTGGCGATCGGCTAAAGTCTATTTTCAGTATCGGCATCTTTATCATTCTCGTACTAGGAGTAGGCTTTTTAAGCGTTAATTTTATTTCAGCTCTCTATGCAAAACTTTCTTAAAATTAGGACTTAGCACGGGTATCCAGAAACCGGGTTTTTTGCAAGAATATTTCGTCGCAGCCACAGATGAGCGTAAAAAACCCCGGTTTCTTTAATCGCAGCAACGGGGTAAAAAACCCGGTTTCTTTAGTCCGAGTGAGTCCCAGACTGTTTAAGATTCCCAACTTCTTCAAGAAGTCTCAAATCTTAAGCACGAGATATTTTGTTTGGATTGCATTCTCCTTCTTCCTTCTTCCTTCTTCCTTCTTCCTTCTTCCTTCTTCCTTCTTCCTTCTTCCTTCTTCCTTCTTCCTTCT
>NZ_JAUBTT010000072.1:16830-46913 GCF_036705125.1 Microcoleus sp. B7-D4 | reverse complement strand
TTGCCCATCAAGTGCGATGTCTGCGGTTAGCTACGCGATCGCGATTTTTTCTAACTTATTCAGCAAGCCCTAGATAAGTTTAGATAAGTTTTACAAAGCAGTCAATAAAAGAGAGTGGCGAGCGTAGAGAATCTGGTTCAACCCTATCTCGGACGATCTTATGAGTCAATAAGCCTGTCCAGAATCCGCTATCTTTTTTGAGGTTCAGGGGATTCAATGCTTTTACCATCAAGGTAAGATAGGCGTTGTCGCCCCGTCAAGGAACTCAGCTCATTTTTTTGAGTAGGTATCGATAACGTCCTAGCTCCTGAATAGAAGGAGCTAGGATATCTATGATTCATTCTAAAACGCCCTTTGTTCTGAAAAATCGTGAAATTAACGCCGTGTTTCAAGTTGGTTTTAAACATGGGGCGATGGAAAGGTACTATCGGTTACAGCATTTGGCTTGGCTGCTCTCAATAAGCCAAAGTTTCTAAAGTTTCCCGCAGATAGGAACGAACCTGCTGATCGATGGTGGCATTTTGCTGCTGACGCTCAAAATTGAGTTCTAGCTGCCAGCGTTGAAATCCTGAACTTGCGCCGATCGCGGATTTGAGACTGCCCCAGATTTCAGAATCTTCGCACAGCTCGATCGGCTCTGCGGCTTGAGGTTGTTGTGCGAGCGGTAGATAATTCGCCATATTGTTATACCTCTGTTTTAATCCCCTGTAAGGATTGAAAGCTGACCTTGACACTCTCTATTATAGATTCTTCTCTCCAAAGAGCCAACATAAAATATTCCACAACCTGCAATTAAAAATTAAATATTAAGACTATTAATAATCTCTATCCAAAGAGGGGTCTTACCTATTTTTTTACAGCATACATCTGTACAAATTAAAGTAGCTTAAACTACAATTGTCCCCCTCTTAATTTTTTATTTCACTTTTTTTCGATCGACTCTTCGGGTAGGGATGTAACGCCGTTGGTGTCAGCAGGCTTTGGGTTGACAATACTGCCGGCCGAATTCCCTATGCCGGATGCTGGCCCCATTGACTCTACGCGTGCCGCCACAGCGGCAGTTGTCTCGGCTGCCAAAGCCGGCAAAAGTCGATCGACTTGCCAAGGTGCGATCGTAAAATCCTGCCGAATTTTTTCTAAAACATGAGGCTTTGTCGCTGCAAATTCTGATTCCGGCGTCAGCAAAACCGCCATGACACTAGCCGACACCTGCAAAAACAAATTGCTAGCTAAAAAAGCAGCAACTGCCAACAACAATCCAGCCACTCGCCAGGAAGGAGGAAAGGGAGCAACCGTTGCCGCGAGGGGAGCCAATCGGTAGAGTTGCCACAAAATTATTGCCAGCAAAACAGCGATAAAAAGAGCGATTCCTTGATTTAACTTAGTTTTAAACCGAGTCAGAAGCCGGTGCTGCACAGAAGTTAAATTCTGCGGTTTCACCGCCACAACTAAAATGCTAAAAATGTAAAAAGGGCGGAACCACTGCATCCACAGCACAGGAAAAATACCTGCTACAGCCACTAAAAACATTTCTAACCAGACAGGGAGCAGGGGAGAACCCACTGCGAGTCCCAGCAAGCACACTCCCAGGAATATCGGCAGTGTAGCCGCCCCAGAAAGGTGAATCCACAAAAAAGGATCTGACCAAAAAGAACGCACTTTAAATAATTATGAGTTATGAATTAGGAGTTTTGAATCTTGGATTTTGAGATTTTGGGATGCACTCTTGACTCTGAAATCCGATGCCAGGAGTAAATATTTAGCTATCAAACCGAGGACTTACAAGCAGAAATCTGGTTTATTTCGGTAATTCTTATTTGAGGGAGCGAATTTTAAATTTTAAGCAAGGGTAAAGACGATTAGGAAGTTCTTAATTCCTTCTTCCTTCTTCTTTCGGTCAACTGTCAACTGTCAACTGTCAACTGTCAACTGTCAACTGTCAGATGAGTTTGGGAGTATTGAGTGAAGAGAAGAGTGGCGAGCGATCGGCAATTTGGTTGCGATCGCTCAAAAATTCTCTTCCCTCTCAACACTCACAACTCAAAACTATTGAGAGAGAGTCCGGCGTTTAGTAACCATCCGGTAGGCTTCAATAATATCGCCATCCGCCCAGTCGCTAAACCCGCTCAAAGAAATGCCGCATTCAAAGCCAGCATTGACTTCCTTGGCATCTTCCTTCATCCGTTTTAGGGAGTCGAGGACACCTTCATAAACGACATTGTTGCCGCGGCGCACCCGCACCTTACAGTTACGGATGACTTTGCCAGAGAGTACCATACATCCAGCCACAGCCCCGCGACCGATCGCAAAGACAGCGCGCACTTCGACTTGACCCAAAGGTTCTTCCACCAATTCGGGTTCCAGCAGACCTTCCATCGCCCCTTGAATGTCATCCAAGAGGTTGTAGATGATGCTATATTCCCGCACGTCTACGCCAGCTTGGTCAGCCGCGAGGCGAGCGTCGGTGGCCAGAGTAGTATTGAACCCGATAATTACAGCATTACTGGCTGCAGCGAGGTCAATATCCGTTTCTGTAATTTCCCCAGGAGCAGATAGCAGCAGTCGGAGTTGAACTTCTTTTTGAGGAAGTTGAGTCAGAGCGCCGACAATTGCTTCGAGGGAGCCTTGGACATCTGCCTTCAAGATCAAGTTGAGTTCCTTGAGAACGCCTTCCTTAGCTTGTTGAGAGAAGCCGCTGAGGCTGATCCGGCCGCCTTGCAGCAGGCGTGAATCTCGTCGGGAGGTAGCTCTTCCGCTTGCGATCGCCGCAGCTTCTTTTTCGTTTGCGAAGACATCAAACTCGTCTCCGGCGCGAGGAACTTCCCGCAGCCCTAGCACTTCCACCGCGAAGGATGGAGTTGCGTGTTCTACGCGATCGCCCCGGTCATCGATCATTGCGCGCACCTTGCCCAAAGCCGAGCCTGCGACCACAATATCGCCCACTCGCAGAGTGCCGTTCTGCACCAGCAGAGTTGCCACAGGCCCCCTTGCCTTGTCGAGGTGAGCTTCAATCACAGTACCCTTAGCCGGTCGGTGCGGGTTGGCGTTGAGGTCTTCCATTTCCGCGACTGTCAGAATCATTTCCAACAGCGTATCCAGGTTTTCGCCTCGGATCGCGCTGACTGGAACCATCGTGATATCGCCGCCCCAGTCATCTGCGACCAAGCCGTACTCAGTAAGCTCTTGCTTCACCCGTTCCGGCTGAGCACCCTCCTTGTCAACTTTATTGATAGCCACGACAATTGGCACTTTCGCCGCTTTCGCGTGGCTGATCGCTTCAATTGTCTGGGGTCGCACGCCGTCGTCCGCCGCCACCACCAAGATGGCGATGTCCGTAACCCGTGTTCCCCTAGCCCGCATCGCTGTAAAGGCTTCGTGACCGGGCGTATCCAAAAATACCACCTGCTGGCTCTTGCCTTCGTGTACCACATCCACGTGGTAAGCACCGATGTGCTGGGTAATCCCCCCAGCTTCTCCCTGAGCCACCTTGGTTTTGCGGATCGAGTCGAGCAAGGTAGTTTTACCGTGATCCACGTGACCCATAATCGTGACTACTGGGGGACGGCGTTCGAGGTATTCCAAATCCGCTTCGTCCAGCATCTCGATCACTTTGAGAGCTGGGGCTACTTTTTCTGGGGTTTCCACCTCTACGCCCATTTCTTCGGCTACCATTCTCACCGCTGGAATGTCCAGGGTTTCCGTAATATTTACCGCAATTCCTTTAGAGAAAAGCCGCTTAATAATTTCGGTTTCGGGAACAGCCAGAGTAAGTGCTAGTTCTTGAACAGTCATCGGCCTGCTCAGCAGCAGCTTTTCTGGACGTTCTACCTTAGCTTCGGCTGTTTTGCCCCGGTTGCCGCGTCCCCCGCTCGAGCCTGAAGAACTTTTATCGTGAGAAGGGCCTGGTCTCTTATTTTTTCCGCTGCTTCCGGGTGCGCCCGGAGTTGGTGTTGACTTGGGTGCTGCTTGTCCCTTCGCTTTCGCTGGGCGGGCTAGGGACAGGCTGACCGTGACTGGTGCTGGCAGATCCAAGCCGTTTTCTAAGTCATCGTCATCCTCGTCTATGGGTTTGAGGCGAGAACGTTTTGCCTTAACAGCTTTAGCAGCTTTGGCAGCATCTGAGTTTTCGTCATCATCTTCTTCCCAAATGACCGATGTCTTTTTGGCAGGACGAGGGAGGGAGGGCCTTTCGAGGAGAGTAATCCCCAGCAACGGCGTATTATCTTCTTCATTGTCATCCGTGTCATCCCCTGCAGCTCCGGTGTCACCGCCGCGGCTACGCAGCCCGGTAGCTGACGTTGCGGGGGCAAGGCTCCGGCGCGGCCCACCGGGTTGGGGTCGATCGGCCAGTGGAGTTTTGACTGGGCCACCAGCGCCTTCCCGGCGCGGTATGCGCGCGTCGCGAGATTCTGTACCTCCCGGTGCAGGTCTGCTGGGGCGGCTCGGTTTAGCCGGCGCTTCCAGAGTTTCTGACTGTCCTGATTGCTCTTGCTCGCTTTTTGCAAGTTTGAGTACCGGCTTGTTCCCCAGATTTTGTGGGGTACGGCTAGCGGACTCGGACGCCCCTCTGACTGGCGGCGACGTGAGTTTGGCCGAGGGCGCGGGAGGGGCGATCGGCGGTTGCTGGATGCGTTCTGGAGCCTTTTCCGACGGCGGTTGAGGTGCCGCCGGTGCCTGAGCCTGGATGGTTGTTTCCGGGGCGATCGCACCTACAGTTTCCGACACTATTTCTGACGGAGCCGCCGACACAGCGACATTTGGCTTCGACAGTACAGGTCGATTGATATTCGGTTTAGCTGGAGGCTGGAGTTGTTGAGCTGCAGGCGACTTGGGAGGAGTTGCCACGGTTGCCGCGGGCTGGTTTTTGTTCTCCTCGTTGCCTGCAGGCTGGGAGTTTGCACCAGCCGGACGTACTTTTGGACTGCGTATTTCTAAAATTTGCTGCTTTTTTTGTTGGTCGTTAGGGTGAGGGCCAGATTCTCTAGATGGCGCGGCTGCTCTTTCGGGTGGAGCTGGCTTGCCGGGGGAAGAGTGGCTACTGGCTACGTATTTTTCCGCCGTTTTGCGAATGCGCTCTGCTTCGGATTCTGTAATTGTGCTGCTGTGGCTCTTGACTGAAATATTGAGCCGCTCGCATACTGCCAAGATGTCTTTATTATCCAAATTTAGTTCCCGTGATAATTCGTAAATTCTTACTTTGCCGTTGTTCATCCACTCTGCCCTCTTTTGTGCCAACCAGTTTTTACATTGTGATTTTTTGTGCTAATGACGACATCATTCGGTGTGATTGATTCAGTGTCAGGAATCGGGGTTTTGGTACTCGCTCAGCAATTTTATCTAAAAGATGCAACTCGCTGAAGTCGGCGGTTGAAGAATTCTCAAGTCTGTTTGGGAACTTGGAACTCCGAAGTCTGAGTTTTGGCAAAACCCACTCTCTCAAGCTTCAAAGTTTGCCTTTCCACCTTGAGGATACCTCTGCTAGTACCCTACCCTTATCTAATCTGACACAAATCTTTCCAGACTGGTGGGCAGATCGGATTGGGGTTTTATAGCTGGCGCTACCGGTAATTACTGGTAGGGCCGCCAAGAGGGTTTATACAGTCGATACCGAACTATTGTCGGTTTTTTGTCCGGCTAGGCCAGAGTAAGATGTACAGTCAGATGTGGCTAAACGCTGCCAAAGTGTTTGGTACAGTTCGTCAGACACAGACGCTTTGAGCGATCGCCCAAGTCGATTTTTTTTCTGAGCTGCTTTGAGGCATTCTGCTTCCCGACAAAGGTAAGCAGAACGGCCCATGCCACGATCTAATTGTACCTGATGAGAAGGATAGAGCCTGACTACTCGCCAAAAAGCTTCCTTTGGAGCTATTTTTCGACAACTTGCACAGCACCGGTAGTTCGGTTTCATTTCTTGTCAGAGGGGGAGTAGGGGGAGAGGCAGGGCTGTTTCATTCTGCGTAGGGGCAATCCCCCCGTGGTTGCCCCATGTCCCAAAGGTCTGTGAAATCGTCTGTGGGGGGGGTAGGCATTCTTGGCACTACAAGAGTCAAAATCGCGGTTTTCCTGAGAATGAAACCGCCCTGGGGGGAGAGGAGCGAGTAGGGGACAAGTCCTCCTTGTCTCCCGAAGATAGAAAATCTTATGACAAGGAGTCAGAAGACAGAATTCAGAATTCAAAATACGCCATGCCTCAAGTCAGGGGTAAGGGTTACGGAAAAAATTTTTTGTGCTCCACGATTAAAATCGGGGGCTTTCAACCTCGATTCTCCCTCCTGTCGCACAGAACCAATTCTGGATTCTGGCTGTTGAATTCTGAATTCTTCTTCGGTAAATGTCACAGTTTTTAGACTGCGGCTTCGGTTTCCTCCGTAGCGGCTGCCTCCTCTTCCTCAAATTCTGCGGTTTCCTCGTCGTAATCGCCTGCTTCCTCGTCGTAGTCGCCTTCTAGTTCTTCGAGCCTGGTTGCTTCTGCTGCCAATTTGCTGTCTTCGGCGGCGCGATCGTACTTAGCAATATCTTTGATATCGATTTTCCAACCTGTCAGGCGGGCTGCGAGGCGGACATTCTGACCTTCTTTGCCAATGGCAAGACTCAGTTGGTCTTCAGCGACCAAAATGTGAGCTCTCCTGCCTTCTGGAGCAACTAAACGCACTTCATCTACTCTAGCGGGACTCAGAGCGTTAGCAATATAAGTTGCGGGGTCTGGAGACCAGCGGATCACGTCGATTTTTTCGCCCCGCAATTCGTTGACTACTACCTGAATCCGCGATCCCCGCGCTCCGATGCAGGCTCCTACAGGGTCTACGTCGCGATCGAGAGTATCAACTGCTATTTTAGTCCGGGGGCCGACGTGCCGGGATGGCGGATTTGCCTCCCTGGCTACGGCGACAATCCTCACCACCCCGTCTTCTATTTCTGGTACTTCGTTAGCAAACAGGTAAACCACCAAACCTGCGTCGGCTCTAGAAACAAGTAACTGCGGCCCACGAGTTGAGCCTTCGCCTACTTTCTTGAGATAAACCTTGAATGTAGCATTTGCCCGGTAATTGTCGTTGGGCAACTGTTCGCGCTTAGGGAGTTCGGCATCTACTTCTGGCTGACCGAAGCTGCTGGTGACAGCTAAAATTACCGACTGCCTCTCAAACCTGAGCACTCTTGCTTGAAGAACTGTTTCTTCTAAATCTTTAAACTCTTCTTGAATCATTT
Source organism: Microcoleus sp. B7-D4 (assembly GCF_036705125.1). Lineage (NCBI taxonomy): Bacteria > Bacillati > Cyanobacteriota > Cyanophyceae > Oscillatoriales > Microcoleaceae > Microcoleus > Microcoleus sp. B7-D4. Next base: position 39,707 of record NZ_JAUBTT010000072.1, on the reverse strand, counting down.
TGCGCTGTTGGTCGCGCAGTTTTTGAGCGAGAACTTGTTTGGTCTGGATCGCGGCCATGCGACCAAATTCTTTTTGATTTGGTGTTACATCTACGAGCACGATGCTACCCGGTTGAGCTTCCGTGGCTACTTCTTGCACTTCCGAAAGTGAGATTTCGTGATCGGGATTGATGACTTCTTCGACAATAGTTTTGTTGGCTAAAACGCGGAAACCTTCTTGTTCTGCGTCGAGTTCTACATCAAAGTTGTCGAAGTATTCTTCGCTGAAGTGATCGAGTTTTTGGGTACGACGGTAGCGTTCGTATCCTTTGAGCAGGGCTTCTCGCAAGGCTGCTTGGACGGCGTGTTTGGGTAAATTGCGTTCTTTGCTAATACCTTCGACCATTTCTTTTAGTCCGGGCAGGGGAACCATTGACATATAAAAGTCTCCTTTTTTGCTGTGGTAACAAGTAACTGGTAATCGGTAATTGGTACTTGGAAAAGATCGAGGAAAAGTGATGACAGAGGAGTGATGAGTTACTGAATAGGATTAGGGGAACTCGGTGCTGTAACAATTTATTTGTTGTTCCTCTTCAACCCGCTGCTACAGATGTGATTGTTAAAAATTAACTCGCAGCCAAGCGTTTTCAGCTTGCTGCGAGGCAATCGCAAAACTCAAATCGGGCGGGCACAGGGGCACCGCCCCTACAACTCAACACTCAAAATTTCCCTTTACATCTCCTTTCCTTCGTCTAGTTCAACTTTGACAATCTGAGGGCGGGGAATTTTAACCTGTCGCCCTTTTTGATTGAGATAAACCGCTGTTTCATCCCGGCCCACGAGTAGGCCTTTCCACTCTTTGATTCGCGAGTCGGGTTCGGTGGTTTTTGCTGTCACGGGGAAACCTTTAAAGGTAATAAATTCTCGATCGCTGCTGAGCAATCGGGATATTCCGGGACTGGAAATCTCTAGCACGTAGGCATCGGGTATGATGTCGGCTGCCTCTAACTCGGCATCGAGGGCTGTGCTCATGCGCTCGCAGTCGGCTAAACCAGTGTCTTGTTGGAGGTTGCGGATGTCTACCCGCAAGACGGGAGGGTTTTGGTTGGTGTGAAACACTGCTCCCACTACTTCCAATCCCAGTGTTTCCGCAACGGGGGTAGCTAAGTCAATGATTTGTGGGATTAGGGGATGAGTCATATCGAATACTTAAGTTAAAACTCCTAAACTCGGACACGGCAAGGAAAAATTTGTTGTTGAGATTGCTTGGTTTTGAGGTGGTTTGATTAGGTGGCTGCGACTTTCGTCTTCAACTTTGGGACTTACCCGACATCCCAGCAGGGATCTCAAGCGGGGGGATTACCCCTACTAAATCAGTCCTCAACTTGCAAGTCAGACGCCCTGAGCTCTTTTCCTGCGACTAATGCAACAAAAAAAGTGGGCTTGACCCACTCCTAGGTAAAACAATTTCTTCCAAGAAGTTTGAGGACTTCTTCCGATCGAAGGCAGGCCTCAGTTCTCAGTTTAGCTCGATCGCCCGCCCGGTGACAAACCGATCGCCATCGGCGGACTGTCCGAGGGCAGAAGGGGGGAGCTGACAGGGGGAATAAGGACGACTTCATCACCGTTTTGGAGTGGGGTGGGGCGAGGGCAAATTCCTGGTTGATAGCTGGCAAAAGTATAGTCATTTATAGACCTGGGAGGCGTTAAGCCCCTCCCCTTTCACTTTTACTTTGAGCGGATTGACCCGCCTCGGCTGAACTACGCAGCTCCCTATCCCATTGCTAAACGCATTTGGGATTGCTTTTCTGAGAATGTTATACGCTGCGTTCACGTCAGAATTAATTAACTGACCAGTCGATGTTTTGTACAAACCTCGCTTGATCCGTTTACCAGTGAACACAGGCTCTTTTTCTGTTTTTCCATAAACAGGAATTGGGTCTAAACCTAAAAAACTGGAGCGGGATGTGTAGGATTCTTCCTGCACAATTACTGTGATTCCCACCAACCGAGATTTGTATTCTAACATCTCAATTAATCGAGAGTGAGGAATACTGACAAAATTTTGGTTGGTTTGTTTACCTAGATTGATATCGGTTTTCCACTGTGCATTTTTGCCGATTACCAGCGTTCCAATTTGGTTCACTACCAAATGGTCAACAATCACGCGACTAGCATGATGCAAGTAATTATCAACTTTTTGATGGCGACAACGAGTTAAGCGCGCTCATCCGGGGTGACGTTTTGCGATTCCCTTTTAACTGGGATTGTAATCGGGATTTGCGTTTGTTGTAGAACTGGTTAATCGATTTTAATGGTCGCCCGTTAATCAACAAAGGGATAAATCCCGGTTGATTTGAAGTTAGCGCTACTAAATTGTCCAGTCCCAAATCAATACTAGCTATAGAATTAGCGTTGTTGACGGTGGGCTCCGGCTCACTTCGACTACGCTCAGTACAAGCATCATAAATCACCTCAATTACATAGGAATCACATTTCGGAACCAGTCTAACTTGACAAATATGGTTGGGATTGAGTTTGGTTTTAATTGAAAGCTCAGTGCCGGAAAGTTTGATAATTCCTTTCTTTAACTGTTTGCTACTAATTGCTTGAATCGTGTAAACTAGAAGGTTTCGCCCTTTAGTCTTATCTTTGTACTTTGGCAATTTTGGGCGACCCGTGAATCTTGAAGAGTCAGCTTTGTAAGCTTTAACGGCTTCAAAAAACGATTTCCAATTCTTGTCTAGCACCATTAAGATTTGCTGACTTACTTTAGCAGGCAAAGCCTTATATGCTTCGTGAGACTTCATCAATCGGTTCATTTCGTTGTAATTGACATAGCCCCATCCATAAATAAAACTCTGACGAATGACGTAATTGGTGGCATTGTAGAGGTTTTTGGACTTGAAAGCTAATTCGTCAATCTGGACGAAACGATGTTCCGTTGATTTAATGATGTGCCTCTCTGTTAGCTGCAGCATTTGAGACTTCCGTTCTTTGGGCTGTGCGTATTTCTTGTTCAACACTCATAGCGATATGATACCATTATTGTTTATAATTGCTTATAAACTAAACGAAGTTTTACAATACCGAAGCCGGTGGGTGGCCCATAGAACAGTGGGCGATCGGCACTCAGGCGTTCTAGGACTTGCGATACGGGAGTTGCTTTGGGAAATTCTAATTTCTCTTCGGACAAGCCCTCTGCTTCTTGATAGGCGGCCAAGAGTTTGACAGTGAGGGTGATTGGTAGATTAGACATGGGCGATCGCAATATTAACGGTATATTGACAAAACAGCCAAACTAAAATTAGCCCTAAAAAATCCCCATTACTAATGGTGAATTGGAAGCTCAATTACAAACTCTACCCCCCATTCGGGCGAGGAAATGCAGGTCAGCTTACCACCATGTTTTCGTTCTACGATCTCACGGCTAATAGACAAACCTAAACCTGTCCCTTTACCTACTGATTTAGTAGTAAACATCGGCGTGAATAAATGCTGCATTACTTCCTGAGTTATGCCAACCCCATTATCAGCAATCCGAATCACCACTCTGTCATCCTGAAGCATTTCAGTGCAGATCCGAATCTGTGGAGTGTCATTGCTCTGTTTCTTTTCCCCGCACAGCGGACAACTAATCGTAGACTCTTCTAAAGAATCAATTCCATTCGCCAATATATTCATAAACACCTGATTAAGTTGCCCCGGATAACACTCTACTAGCGGCAATTCCCCATACTCTTTAATCACTGCAATTCCGGGGAAACTTCCTTTAGATTTCAGTCGATGCCCTAAAATTAATAAGGTACTATCTAGCCCATCGTGAATATTCACTGGCGTTAGTGCCGATGTATCCAACCGAGAGAAATTACGCAGTGACATAGAAAGATTGTAAAGTCGCTCTGTTCCTAGCGCCATTGAATCAATAATTTTGGGCAAATCTTCAACAATAAAATCTAACTCAATCTCCTGGGACTTATCCTCAAATTCTGATGTCGAAGTAACGTTGTGCTGGCAAAGCCGAGTCATCTCGATCAAATCAGCAATATATTCCTTGGCAATAGGGATATTATTGGAGATAAAACTAACTGGATTGTTAATTTCGTGAGCCACTCCAGCTACAAGTTGACCAAGGCAAGCCATCTTTTCACTTTGAACGATTTGCACTTGAGCTTTTTTAAGATTCTCCAAAGCTTGAGAAAGTTCAGCAGTTCGTTCTTCCACCCGTTTTTCTAGCTCCTGTGCGAGCTGATGTAACGCTGCTTCTGCTGCGAGCCTGTCTTCAATCTCCCGTTTGAGAAGCAGATTTTGGTCAGCGAGAGTTTTAGTCAAAGAACGCAGTTTTAAATGGAGGTTGACGCGAGCTAACACCTCCTTTTGTTCAAAGGGCTTAGTAATGTAATCCACAGCCCCTAGATTAAAGCCTTTGATCTTATCTCCTATGTCAGAAAGAGCCGTCATAAAAATTACCGAAATTTCGTTCGTCAACGGACTTTCCTTCAGGCGATGGCAGGTTTCAAACCCGTCAATTCCTGGCATCATTACATCTAACAGAATCAAATCCGGCTGAGTATATTCAGCCTGTTCGATGGCAGTTTCGCCATCAGTTGCTACCAATATCTCCCATCCAAAACCCGCTAAAGCTTCAGAAAGCACGTCCAGATTGCTAGGATTATCATCGACGATTAAGATGCTACTTGTTTCAATATTTGCTGCCTTCATTCTTTTTCTATCCTGTGGGATGTAATAAACTCTTTTATTTTTTTCACCTGATAGCCTTGGGCTAACTGGCGCAGCTCAACAGCAAAGGACACAAATTTCTGATCTAACTTCTCTAGGTGCTCACTGCGCTTCACAATTCCTTTCACGTTGCCTCTCATCGCCAGTTCAAATAAAAGTTCAATTTCTTCGGGCGGGGGAGCCACTACAGAGGGCGATTCAGAAAGTGATTGAGCATCTGATGAAAAAGGAATAGTGCTGATTTTTTCATGCTTTTCTTCCTCATATATCCATTCAAGTTTTAAATACTTTTGCAACATCTCAAATAGCTCTTCTGCCTGCACTGGCTTACCGAGAAAATCGTTTGCTCCCCCCTCGAAACTTTTATGTTGGTCGGTAGCAAATACACTGGCAGATGAAGCAATGATTGCCACATCTTTATAGTGTGACAAATTTCGGATACGGCGCATCATCTCAAAGCCATCTAACACTGGCATCACTAAGTCAGTGATAATCAAATCGAACTTAAACTCTTCTACTTTTTCTAAACCTTCTTGACCGTTTTTAGCTTCGGTTACTTCAAAGCCGAGCGGTTCCAGCAGATTGACAATCACCGAGAGGTTTTCCCATTTGTCATCCACAACCAAAACTTTCTGTTTTCTACCTTGGTAGCCAACCAGCTTTCTTTGCTTGGCAATCGTGACTGTATTTGCCCAGTCTGCCGCTTCCCGTAAATCCAAATCTAGCCAAAAAACACTGCCGACTCCTGACTGGCTTTTTACTTGGATTGTACTACCCATCATTTCGACAATTTTCTGGCTAATTGTTAAACCGAGTCCGGTTCCTTCCGCCTGCCGCTTGCTGTCTCCTACCTGTTCAAAAGGCAAAAATATTTTTTCTAATTGTTCTGGTGTCATACCAACGCCAGTATCTTCTATTTGAAACCGAATTTTGTGAATTGGTGAGGCTGGCTTTTGGTTATGGCTTTGTACCTTTTCACCTGTCCCCTTTTCCAGATGTTCTATCTTAAAAGTCACCCCTCCACCGTCTGTAAACTTAATTGCATTGCTCAGTAAGTTAATTAGTACCTGTCGCAAGCGTTTCTCGTCAGCGTAGATGCCAGCAGGGATTTCCGAACTGGGTTGATAAACAAAAGCAATTCCTTTTTGTTCGGCTCGGATGCGGCAGATTTCTGCGACTCCTTGCAAAAAGGAAGGAAAATGGAAATCTTTCGCGTACAGTTCCAATTTCTGGGCTTCAATTTTAGCGAGGTCTAAGATGTCATTGATCAGGGTTAACAGGTGGGAACCACACTGGTGAATAATACTGATGCCTTGGATATCTTTCGGAGCCATCGTTTTTGAGCGTTCTAGGATTTGAGCGTATCCTAAAATTCCATTGAGTGGCGTTCTCAATTCGTGACTCATATTCGCTAAAAATTCACTTTTAGCTTGGTTGGCAGTATCAGCGATTTGTTTGGCTTCCGTGAGTTCAGCGGTGCGTTCTTCTACTCGGATTTCTAGCTCGGAATTGGTCTTGGCTAGCGCCTCAAAGGATTCGCGCAACTGTTGTGCCATAAGGTTGAAAGACTGCCCCAGAACTTCTAGTTCTTCTACGCCTTTTACCTGCACATTTTTCTCTAAGTCGCCACTGGCGATCGCCCTAGAAGCTGCGCTCAAACGGAGAATCGGGCTGGTAATCCAGCGGGCGGTTAAGATTCCCAAAACGGTAGCCAGGGCCAAGGCTCCGAAACACAACAAAATGGTAGTCTGGGTATTGGCGTTAATTTGATCCATGAAATCGCTTTCAGGAACTACGACGACGATCAGCCAGTCCAATCCTCGGCTATCCTGAAAGGGCATAACTTGGAGGAATTCCCGCTGGCCGGCGATCGTAAAATCCAATTGCTGAGAGCTATTAATTTTAGTGAGGTCGCCAAAGTGTTTTTTTAAATGCGCTGTTGTCAGCCGGATTAAATCATCTGTGCTATCTAAAGCATTCAGGCGATCGAGTTTGCCATTGTTGGTGATAAATGCTTCTTTGAGAGTTGAACTGCCTACTAGGAGTCCCGAACGTTCCATAATGAATGTCTGTCCCGATCGACCCATTTTTAAGCTGTGCAGGAAGTCACTGAGGAAAGAGATCAGAAAATTAGCAACGAATACTCCGCGCAGTTCGCCACTTTCGTCATACACTGGATGTCCGGCAGGAAGCGAGAGGGTTTTCTGACCTGTAATCGAAAAAATTTCGCTCCATGTGGGCTTGCCTAAGCGTACACTGTCTTTATACCATGAACGGTTGAGTATATCGTAGTTGCGGGAGACTTTTAAGAGCTTCGTTTGATTGCCTTTGCTATCAGATTCATAAATATGAAGTTCATTCCGATGCTCTTTGTCTGCTCTTTTAAAAACTACTTTGCCATTCTCTTGGCGTTCAATGGCAATGAACTCTCCCGTGTTAGTAGCAAAGCCCATATTGGGGAGAGAAGGAAAGGCTTGAATTTGCTCCCACAAATAGCGCTCCATACTCTCCAATTCGTCTGGATTTAAGTATCCTAGGCGAAGGGCATTGGCATTCAGTTGATTGACGCGAGGGGCTGTGTCTAGGTAAGTGTTGAGCTGCTGCTGGATACGGGCCGTAATTTCACTCCGCAACTGACTAGCAACTTCGTTGACTGCTTTTTGCCCGTTGCGTAAGGATAGCCAGCCTGTTAGCCCGACGGCAGCAAATATTTGCAGAACGAATGGGAATACTAAAATCAGGCGCAGGGACACCTTTTTTTTATAACGGTTTGACAGGAAAGTGGTTGCAGAGGTCTGTGACATTTATTGGTGTTACTCCTGGGGTAACGAGTTGGCTGAAAAATCTCAGTGGATTGAGTGAAATGAGGCTGAGGAAATATATATTGAAAAGCAATCTATAATAGTTAGTGAAAAGTTTGAGACAGTAACTTGCTTAAACAAGCATGGCTACTTACGTGTTTTCTCTGATAGTGGTATAATAATATCTGACTAAAGATACTGACGCGCCTTAGTTTTTTTAGCCTTGGTATTTTTTTTTAGCCTTTAGGAAACCAGTTAGCAATCATATCTAATAGATTACTTGGTTTAGAGCTATTTGTAGTAATTTTTAATTTTACTTTACAGATTGACTCTAAAAAGTATAATCTCATCAAACTTACATATAAATTGATATAATGTACGTCTAAAAAAATTGATCTTTCTCGCTAAAAACATGACACGCCAGGCCGCTGAGAACCCTAACGGCGGTCTAACTCACTACCGCGCTGAATATGTGAGGCACAACCCTGCTGATGACTCTCGTAGAGAATGCCGATCGCACATAAAACTTTACAATTCCAGCAAGTTTCATGTGCAGGAGTTACAGCAGGGTAATTGCTAATTGCTAATTGGGGAAGAAAAAAATCAGTAAAGCGGTGGAGACTTGCCCTAACGCGGGGCTATCCGTTGCAGTTCTTTGGCTTGTTCTAAAATTTTCTCGAAGTCTTCTTCGCTCAACCGCTGAATGTAGTTGATTTTGAACTCTTCTAGGAAGTCGCACAGCAGCAGTTGTATTTCTTGCCAGGTTTGCTGCTGTTGCAGTTCGGTTCCTAAAGCTTGCCCGAAATGTTGGACTAGCTGGCTTGAGAGTTTCATGCCTATGGGGTCTTCGGTGGCGATTTTGAAGGCTTCGTAGGCATCTTGGGGGCCGAGGGTGGCTAATTTTGAGAGTTCTGCAACTAATTGCTGTGCTAGCTGTTCGGGCAGGTTTCCCAGGCCGGGTACTTGCTTCCATCCTTGATAGAGGGGGGATTGTTTGAGGAAGCTTTCAATATTGTACCGGAGGAGGGCTTCTAGGTCTGGCTGGAGTTGGGGGAGGACTTTGTAGACGGTTATTTGGACGAGATGCGTGGCGATCGCTTCTATTTCATTGATATTGTTGATGTCTAGATAGCGCTGTTTTGGGGATTTAAAGAGTTGACGAGCGAGTTCGCCTGTGGTAATTGATTGTTGCATCTGGTTGATGAGTTGAATTACTACAACTTCGGTCAATTCTTGGGCGAAGTTGGCGACGAAACCTCGGCTGATTTGGGTGCGTATGGGTTGGAGATCCGGCATTTTGGCTTGGTGGATGCGAATTGTGACGGGTAATACTCGCAACAAGCGCCAGAATGGGAGGAGCATGAAGATGTCGTACCATCGCCAGAGCATCGCCGATCGCCAAGTGACGCTGCGGTGGCGGCGGCTGATCGAGTAGGTACGGGCTAGAAATTCGATCGCGAATATGGCAATAAATGGCAGGTCGATTAGCCAGAAGTTATCGATGAATTCGCCGTTTTCTCCAATCTCGCGGAAATAGTTGGTGGCGATTAATGGCTTGATTTTGGCGTCAAACCACTGGATTTCTTTTTGCCAGCCTTGTTTGTTTAAATAGTCAGGGCTCCAGAATCTTTGGAATGATTGTTTAGCGGAGTCTTGCGGATTCGGGACGCGAGATCGCATCCGGTCTTTTATTTTTTCTAAGGTGCCACTTTTTGATGCTACTCGAAAGGGATCTTCGTCGATCATTTTCGCGCTCAGATTGTTTATTTCCTGCAATTTGGCTGCTACTTGGGGAGAGGGCAACCCTGTTTGCACTACTTGAATTTTTAATTCTTCTAAGGTTTCCAGATATTGCTGGGTGTCTCGGTGGGGTTTAATTCCTTTAAATGGGTCGTATATTTGAGTTAGAACTGGCAGTTGCCGGAGGTAGAAATCTCGCCCGGGCACGTAAGTTATGTCAAATAATACTAGGCTTAAATTTCCTAGGGCGACCAGTGCCATGAACCGCTCGAACCAAGGTACTTTTGGTGATTTTTTGCGGGAGTTGGGAGTTGGAGAGGGCAGTAGTTTTGGTGTCACTAGCGGTTCCTAATTAAGTAGACCGATCGAATTAGATGTAACTGGTAATAGCTGAAAAAAGGAAACAGGGAAAACTGGCTAATTGTCTGGTCGCGCTCGGATGGCGATCGAGCAAGCTAGTATTTATTTTAACGTGCGTTTCTTGGGGAGTTGGGGATTGTTGATTTCGCCTGGTTAGGTAATAAATTATGCTGCTAAAATATTAAAGCCGATCGAACTTGACGGAAGCCGCAGCTCCCGTTAGTCTGCTTCTCTCTGGCAATAAAATTATATCTCAGGGGGAATCCTAAGTTTTTTTTTGCCTTGCAGAGCTAAGTGGGCTGGTAATAAATTACTATTTCTGTTTGATCTACTGGCTATTTGACCGCTCAATCAAAGGTATTGCACGCAGCGGAGTCTAAGGTTAGATGAGGACTTCGAGTTTGAGGTCAAACCCTCAAGAGAGTTATACTTGCTCAGGGGTGGCAGTCTGGCGAGAGCGCCCCCTCCGATCGCGAGGGTGGCTGCGGCCTCCGTAAGGTTCGAGGTTTCGCCTCTACAAAAACCAGCTCGCGATCGGACTCTTGAATAATATAAAACCCTTCCTACTAATTTTGTTCGCATTTTTTTAATATATGACATACTGCCTTAATCTCGATTGCCCAAGAGACAAGCGTCAGAACCCACCAGGCACAAAGTATTGTCTTAATTGTGGTTCAAAGCTGCTGCTAAAAGACCTTTATGCAGCAACAGAACCGCTGCGCGATGGGGGATTTGGCAGGACTTTCCGAGCTGTTAATCATGGAAAATTTGAGGAATTGTGCGTGATCAAACAGTTGTCGCCCCCTCAAGAGTTTCAGCGGAAGCCCGGTCATTTTAAAAAATATGTTCGACTGTTTGAACAAGAGGCAAGGCGGTTATACGAACTGAAGCACCCGCAAATTCCTCAGTTAATTTCTTATTTTGAGGAAGATGGGCGCTTGTATTTAGTGCAAGAGTTTATTGATGGCAATAATTTAAAGGATGAGTTAGATAAGTACGGTGCTTATAGCGAAATTAAAACTTGCGAACTGCTGTTAGATTTGTTGCCTTTATTGAAGTTTGTTCACGACCGAAATGTAATTCACCGCGATATTAAGCCTGAGAATGTGATCCGCCGAGCTCGCGATCGTAAGTTAGTGCTGATAGATTTTGGGGTTTCTAAACAGGTAGTAGCGGCTGCTCCCACCAAAACAGGAACTAAGTTGGGAACTCCCGGCTACGCGGCTCTAGAACAGCGTCACGGTAGGGCTGTTCCTGCTAGCGACCTTTATAGTTTGGGGGTGACTTGCATTCGCTTGCTGACTTCTGTTATGCCTTATCTGGATATCTACGGGGACATTCACGATGACCTTTACGATCCGCTTGAAGGCCGGTGGCTGTGGAGGGAGGCTTTGCCAAAAGGAACACAAATTAGCGACGATTTAGGTCAGGTTTTGGATAAGTTGATTCAGGAATATGTTAAAGATCGCTACAAATCGGCTGTGGAAGTTTTGGATGCTTTAAAACCTCCTGTTGTTGTTGTCCCCGTGCTGGAAAAGTCGCAGCAGGTAACTGTTGTTAGTCCTTCGGTACCGACTCAACCTGTGACTGATACTGCGTTAGTTTCTGTGAATTTAGAGTCCGAAAAAGGTATTGATTATTCTCACTTGGCAAGGCTGCTGGCTGCTAAAAATTGGCGTGGTGCTGATGAGGAAACTTCTGTGAAAATGCTGGAGGTGATGCAGCAAAATTCACGGGGTTATTTGAGTGAGGAAGATATTAGGAAGTTTCCAGCTAAGGATTTGCAGACTATCGATCAACTTTGGGTGCGGCACAGTCACCGCAGATTCGGTTTTTCTGTGCAAAAGGGTTTGTGGCTCAAGTTGGGGGGAAAGCCTGGTGTTTATGATGCTACAGTTTGGGAGAAGTTTGGCGATCGAGTGGGCTGGCGGGTTAACAGCCAGTGGGTATACTATTCGGAGCTGAATTTTACTTCTAAAGCCAAGCCTGGACATTTGCCGGGGGGGACTGTTTTTGGGTGGGAAGGCGGGGTTTTGTGCGGTGTTTTGGGTTTAGGTGGGATCTGGTTTCTGCTGTCGCGGCGGGATTTGTAAAACTCACATCTTGCACTATTCTCAAGAACAGGCAAGATGCCTGTTCCACAAGAAAATTCACTCTTTGTGGAACAGGCCGAAAAGCCTGTTCATAAAAAACTTATTGAGAATGGTGCAATATCTCAGTAAAAGGAAGGTAGAAGGTAGAAGGCAGAATTTATTAGTTAGGCTGCACCCCAAGCGAAGTCGAAGTGTCAGTCATTAAATAGTTTTGAGTTGGGAATTAAAGAGTTAATAAATTTTGAGTTTAATCATCTGTTATGTAGAAAACAGCTCTAAAAAAAGCGAAAAATAAGATATAATCCCAAACCCTTTTTTTTGTGCTATGTTCTTAGAGAAGGGCAAGTTTGCAAAGTCAAAAGCCAGTCCTCGGCCGTGGCCAAAGATGGGGACTGGCGTTGGCTCCAATTTACCAAGGAGATTTATCTAGTATGTTGCAAGAAAAACGTCTCAAGCCGTGGACTATAGTTCGCTCGCTTCCCAATGTGGAAAAGGTGGTTGTGGGTGAGTTCCGCAGTTGGTCTGATGCAGACGGTCACTTGAAAATTCTCAAGCGGATGGTTCCGGCGGATCGATTGACTGTTGTGTTCGATCCGGTAGTTCAATCGTAACGTCGCTGGTAAATTGATCGGCGTGCGATCGCTCTTTGAGCTAAGCGATCGCCTCTTTTTTTAGATACTGTTTTTTTACATAAAAAATGCGACCGCTAAAATGGCGATCGCAAATAGAATGATTGTCCTTAACTGCGGCGAATTTCAGTAATTTGGTCGGCAACATCCAAAATTCTTTGCGGCATGGATGGCCCGGTAAAAATCATATCCAAATGATGCGGCTTGTTGTCAATCAATGCCACCACGTCGGCTTCGGGAATCAAGCCCAAATTAACCGCTAAACTCAATTCATCGAGAATAACTAAGGCATAACGACCTTCGCGCACCGCATTTTGAACATACTGCCACAATTGTTCGATCGATCGCGTCTCCAGCTCATCTAAATCGGCATTCTCAATGCTGCGTGACAAATCGCAGCGCACCCAATCTAAATTTTGCCCCAGCCGCACCGGATGCTGGTGTCCTTGATTAATTCCCCCTTTGAGGAACTGCACCGCTAGCACCGGAGCTCCCTGTCCTGCAATTCTGAGGGCCTGAGCCATGACACTGGTAAAAAAGCAGCGGTGCGGGCCTGTAAAAACTTGCACCAGCCCTTGAACTGTGTAGGGCAAGCTGTGGGTTAAATTGAGTTTAGGGGTTTGTAACTGAGCAACCATAGGGCAATATTTAATCAGCAACTAAGTCTTGAGTGCAGCTCCGACCTTGACGCGGCTGAAGCCTGCTTGACAATATATAGTGTACGGGGCCGAGTGCACATCCGATCGAACACTATATATACAAGTTGTCAAAAGCTCGCTGCAGTGGCATTCGCAGTCGTTTGTGCGATTTTTGAACTCAATTAGCACTTAGGCAGAAACGGGGTTTTTTAGTAAAATACGGCGTGGAGCTTGACATTTATACAGTTATAGGGTGAAAAACCACGGTGATGAGAGTCTGGCTGCGTCCAGGGCTTTTAAGAAAAGGTACAGACATCGCGTAAAATTTGAATGTCGCGGCACTAGGAGCAGGGACTTTGAGAGTGGTGATTCTGGGAGGGCCAGGAGCGGGAAAGGGAACTCAGGCTGAACTACTGTGCAGCAATTTGAACCTTCCTTTGCTGGCTGTGGGGGACATTCTACGGGAGGCGATCGCAGAAGACACAGATTTAGGCAAGCTGGCGGTGTCTTATGTCGAAAGAGGGGAGTTAGTTCCCGACGCAACTATGATTGAATTCTTTCGCCGCCGGCTGCTGCTGTGGGATGTCTTTAATGGCTGGGTGTTGGAGGGCTATCCGCGAACGGCTTTTCAAGCTGAGGAGTTGGATTTTTTGTTGGACGATTTGGCTCAGCAGCTAGATTGGGCGATTTTGTTGAAAGTGCCGATCGAGGTTTTGCTGAGTAGGTCGATCGAGCGCGATCGATCGGATGACCACCCTGAAATTTTACAGCGTCGGCTCGATTTGTTCCACGAACGCACTATTCCTCTTTTAGAATATTACGAATACCGCAACAAACTGTTAACTGTGGATGGCGACCAATCCCCAGAACAAGTCCAGCAAGATATTCTTAAAGTTGTTAATAGTTAATAGTTAATAGTCAGTTGGCAGTAGTCAGTTGCGTTCCCTGAGCGTAGTCGAAGGGTCAGTTGCCAGTTGGCAGTAGCCGTTATTTGTTGAGTGTTACAAATAACCAATAACCAATAACCAATAACCAATAACCAATAACCAATAACTTATGTCCACAAAACGTGCCGATGGCAGACAACCAAATCAAATTCGTCCGATTAGTTTCGATCGACAGTTTACCAAATTTGCTAGCGGTTCCGTACTGGCGAAAAGTGGCGATACTCAGGTACTTTGCAGCGTGACAATCAAGCCGGGAGTGCCGAGATTTCTGGAGAATACTGGACAAGGTTGGCTAACAGCGGAATACCGAATGTTGCCGGGATCTACACCGCAGCGACAAGAGCGGGAATTTATGAAATTATCGGGACGGACTCAAGAGATTCAGCGGTTGATTGGGCGCAGTTTGCGATCGTGCTTGGATATGCAGCTATTGGGGGAACGCACCATACTTGTGGATGCGGATGTTTTGCAAGCGGACGCTGGGACTCGCACGACTTCAATTACTGGCGGGTTTGTGGCTGTGGCTGATGCTTTGAATAAGTTGGTGCAAAAAGGTGATTTGGTGCGATCGCCCATTATTCGCCAAGTGGCGGCCGTGTCTGTCGGACTTTTGGAAGGCGAGCCATTTTTAGATTTGAATTATCTTGAAGATGTGGCGGCTGAAATTGATTGTAATGTGGTAATGAATGGAGATTTGAATATCATTGAAATTCAGGGAACTGCGGAAGAGGGAAGTTTCAGTCGGAGTCAGTTAAATCAAATTTTGGATATGGCAGAAACTGGGATTCAAGAATTGTTGGAGGCTCAGCGGCAAGCTTTAGTGGAGTAGGTAAATCTAATTCCATATCTATTTAGAAATAGAGTAAATCCGGTATAGTCTCACTATTCCAAGGTCAAAAGATTGTCTTTGACAGCAATTTTTCCTTGAAAATAGCAGCTCGCTCCCGTACAGAGGTAATTTCAGTACCAGCAACAAGCTCAGATTCACTTGCTAGTTTTATAGCCTCTTCCTTGTTGCCATCTACCTCTGCTAACTCAGCTAAACTTAGTAGTACATTAGCTATTGTATCATTGCGACTAATTTCTCTGCTGAGTAGGAGGCAGTCTTGATAGTAACGTCTAGCTTGCTCATAATCTCCTTGTAGAAAGTGCCATTTTCCCAAATTCATTAGTGGATCGGCTTGATAGTAGCGATATCGAATTATCAAATTAGGATAATCTTCTAGCAAAATTTGATAGTTTTTTAGAGATAGATTAAACTGCTGATAACTCGCCGAAAAATCTCTCAACTCAAGATACACGCATCCAATAACATTTGGTAACTCTGCTTCGTAAAAAGCCAATTGATCGTCAATAGGTATTTGACTACATTTTGCCTTCAAAATTTCCCCAGCTTGATTATAATGATCTAAAGCAATTTCATACTGCTTTTGCCGAGTTGCTAAATTTCCCAAATAGCGTAGCAACTTACATTCATTTAAAAAATCTTTAAGCAATTGATACTTCTGTAGCGATTCCTGGAAACATTGCTGAGCCTGGACAAAATCTTCGCCTTCCATGCAAGCGTAGCCCAGTTCACTTAATAGCTGTGCTTGAACCTCAACATTATTTACATCTCTAGCAGCTTTAAGAACGATATTACCGCAGCGAAAATAATCGTTCCAGTAACATAAAAACCATAATTTTTCACTGGCTTTTTCCCAGACCTTAAATAGTAAGCTGAATGAAGGTTTACTTTCATCATTTTGAGATAAACACATCTTGGCGATGCCGCTCAAAATACTAAATAGATTTGCTCTCTCTTCTTGTAATGTTAAATCTATCTTCATAATTACCTTTCCATTTAATTATCTGGATTAGTCAATATCGTACTTCCATTGTGCTATCTGTTCCCATTCCTGGAGTGACAGTTGCCACTTATCTACCAATCCTCCTCGCAGGCTGCGTCTTACCCAAGGATGCAAGTTATATCGCGGTTTACCTTTGGCATCTGTTTCGTCTTCCATCAAATACCATCGCCTCAGTTCGCGCCGCGTTATGCTCCAGTCTGATTCCTGTACCTGTTTAGTACCAGACAATTCTTCCCAAGTCACACCTGCATCAGAGTCCCCCATGTAACCGAGTACCTTCTTAGTTACATCGCTAATTCGCTGCCAAGCTGTCTTTAGGGAAAACTCGTAAATTTTTTCAACATCTCCGCTAGCTTGTTCTAGTGCCGACAACACTGGCTCCAATGTTCCATCGTCCAAGACACGCCCAACGATGAAATGTAATGCAAGAGGAGCACCGCAAGATAAATGATAGACTTGTTGAAGTTGAGCTGTGTCTGCTTGTACTATTGCAGGTACATTTTTGTATTTCGCTTCATCCTGCAACAACTGGTAAGAGCAGTGCTCTTCCAAGGGCGGAATATTAATCAGTCCAACATAAGAAGCATTGGTTTGGAACCGACTGGTTAGTAATACCCGACTAGGGTTAAGCATTTCATTAAGTTTGGGTAAAATATCCTCAAGTTGTGCAGTTTCAGCATTGTCTAGTACAATCAGCCTCTTTTCTTCTTTAATGCGCTGGTGAACTCGCTTTACCGAACAGCCATCTAGTTGATGGGCAATCTCTTGAAGTAACTGATTCCAACTAAGCGCCTCATCTCGTTCTGACTGGCTGATTTTACCATCTGAAAATTCAGTGTCTCTTGCTTTGACCCATAGCACATCAGCAAAGAGATTGTTACGCACTGCTGCCAGAGCAACTTTACAGGCTACTTCTGTCTTGCCGTACCCCGCACTACCGCATAGAGAGAGGATAGGTGCTTCTTGCGGGTCGTTCAGCCGATGTAACACTTCTTCGCTGAAACTCTCTCTTCCCCACACCTTTCGGCATCGTAAATTGGGAATCCATACCCCACGCTGGTTTTTGCTGTAACCGTCAGTGGGTTGTAGTGGTAATACGTTAATTTGGTCTTCCAGTGAAGGTGTTGTGCTTGCAACAGATACCACAGCTAACTTTATTTCCTGAATTTCGCTGGGTTCAGCAACTTCTTCCCAGTTAACACCTACAGCCTCACAAATTCTGATAAAGGACTGTCGTTTAATAGGTGTTTTCCCCCAAAACCGCTTCAGTGTCCCTTGAGAAGTATCGGCAACCTGCTGCCACGTGATACTGTTTCTCTTCCAGCGCTTTCTGTGTATAGCTTTCTCAACCTTGTCTAGCCCCTGTTGTGATGCCCTCAGCGTATTAGTCATGCTAACCATTACCGTCTACGGTGCTCGGAGCCAATTGTAGCTCAGTTTGGTTCAGTAACAGCAGCAGTGAACCATTTAGTGAGTCAAACTGAGCTAAAAAGATGAGTAAAACTGAGGCTTGAAGCCAAGTTATATCTGAGATATTAGAAATGTGGGAAGCAAATGGTGGAAGAACCAAGGCAATAACCAAGAGCGATCGCATTCTTAGCTCAATTATTTTGGTCACTCAAGAAGTATTTGACTGTTTGCCTAAGTCAAAGCTCTAAGTTAGCAAGGTTTACTTCAGCGTCAATGTTTTCCTACTTAATCAAAAATTACCTCAACTCAATGTCCAAGTCAGCATTTTCTTTATGGCGATTAACTTTTCTAATCGCTTTACAATTGACTATCTTATTTTTAGGTACAAAAGCACAAGCTGGAGGGGGAGACTCAGAGTCGGTTGATTCAGACTCAGAAAATAGACCAAAGATAATTAATGCTACTGCCAACATTAAATGGGATAAATGGAGTCAACCTTATTGGGTGAATACCCAAGTTTGTCGGGATAAAGCTGGCGATACGGCTTGTTTTAGCTCTGATACCGCCCAAAAAATCGGCTGGAATATTCCTGAACGTAATTAATCTAAATCACTCATCTCATCATTAGGGGAGTCTGACAATGAATTTCAATAAAGTGCAAAAAATTGCTGCGAGCGCCATTGCTAGTGTTTCTTTAGTAGCTACAGCACAAGCGGCTCAAGCATGGGAAACTTTTCAGGTAAATGGTGGATATGCACTGAATACAAATAATAATTTCCGGTTAATTGACGGTAATCCTCGGCTGTCTCTTTATCAACATAATATCAACGATCCTGACCAACAATTCGATCGTTTACCAGGTAAATCGGGGACACTTTTACGTCATCGTTCTACAGGAAAGTGCTTAAATGCTTATTTACCCGCCCAAAACAAAGAAATCAATGTTTGGTCTTGCAACGCAGGCGATCCCGATCAAAACTGGAATTTACAGAGTGTTGGTAATGGAGAGTTCTTAATTAGCCGTATTGGAACTAATTTGTGTATTGATTCTCCTACTCGTAGTAATAATGGCAAGATTCATCTAATTGGTTGCGATCCTAAGAATGCAAACCAGCGTTGGAAAAGTAGTGCTAATGTTTCAACAACATGGAAAATGCCTTGGCGTGGAGGGCCTGTTTCGCGTACTCAAAGTTGGCATCCTGATGGCTATGGTTTAAGCAGTTTGGATTTCGGATTAACTGCCGGTCAACCAGTTCTTGCTCCTATTAATTCAAGAGTTGTCTCCACCTGTAATGCGGGCAATAATCATCGGGCAATTAAATTACAGGCTTCTAATGGGCAATATTACTCATTAATTCACGTCACGACAAGTAGTATTTGGGTTGGTAAAACCTATAATCAAGGAGATCAAATTGGTGTTGTGGCTTCTGACATCCCTTGGAACAATTGTGCTAAATCGACTGGACGCCATCTTCACATGGGACTTCCCAGCCAAAACTTTAGCATTGATGGCTATAACCTTACACCTTCATCCCTTCCTACATCTTTCAGATCGAGTCAATAATAAATCTTCTTGGTGAAGATTTAGTAAAGCGATCGCTTCTTTATCCCACGCTCTCAAAAAGAGCGATCGCCCTTTCATCTATCCGCCTCCATCGTGGCACGGGCGTCCCGCCTGTGCAATAGATCGGTTCAAAAAGAGCGATCGCCCTGTAATAGTATAATTTACTCTAGTTTACTGCTTGTGCTATAATTAAATAAAAATCTTTGTAATTACCAATTGCTAAGATAATGCAAGCTGAAAAAATATCAATTTCCCTATCACAATCGCTACTACAGTTTATTGAAAGCTACAAAATTGCTAAAGGATGCAACTCCCCCTCCCAAGTAATTGAAGTAGCTTTGGAATTGTTGCGGAATCAAGAACTAGAATCTGCTTACCGACAAGCATCCAGTGAAGTAGACTCCGCTTGGGATCTAACAGTTGCCGATGGATTGACAGATGAAACGTGGTGAAATTTACTACGCTAATCTCAGTCCTACGGTTGGTTCAGAAATCGATAAACGCCGTCCCGTATTGGTGGTGAGCAATGACGCTAATAACCGTGCCGCCAATACAGTTACAATTCTACCAATAACCTCTAATGTAACCCGCGTCTACCCTTTCGAGGTCTTACTAAATCCAGAGGATAGCGGTTTATCCAAACCTTCTAAAGTACAAGCACAGCAAGTACGGACAATTTCTAAACAGCGAATCACCAGCGATGCAGTGGGAAGTTTGAGTGAGAAAATCATGCAGTTGGTAAATGCTGCTCTCAAACTGCATTTAGATGTCGATTAACTGTGACATATAGGCGTTTTTTTCGTGGCACGGGCGTCCCGCCTGTGCGACCCCAAGCTTTTAAGCTATAATAGTTGCGTAAAGTCGAGGTAAGTAAAAAAGTAACATGGATCTGAGATGTTGCACCATTCTCAATTAGCCGTAGGGGCGGGTTCGCCAACAGCCTTAAAGCTTGCAAATAGGTTCTATAAACCCGCCCGACCCCACGAAAAATCCTCTTATTGATATTGCTGCAAGATGTCAGATGGATCAAACTTCTACAGTTACAATTAGCAATACATCTTATCAAACCCTCGCAGAAATCTCTGCACTCTCAGGAAAACCCATCGAAACAGTTCTCGAACAAGCAATAGAACAATACCGAAGACAACAGTTTTTAGCAGCAGCCAACCAAGCTTATCTTGCCTTACGCGATCGCCCAGAAGCTTGGCAAGAAGAACTTGAAGAACGGGAAGCTTGGGATATCACTTTAGAGGATGGTTTAGAATCACATCCGCCAAACCATCACGGGGTGATATATGGCTGATTGACTTGAATCCAACACGAGGAAGAGAGCAAGCTGGCAAGCGTCCCTGTCTAGTGACATCTGTAGATTTATTCAATCAGGGTGCTTCGGGATTAGTTGTGGTACTACCAGTCACATCGAAAGATAAAGGAATTCCCTGGCACGTCGAAGTTAACCCCCCAGAAGGAGGACTTAGACAGCGAAGTTTCATTAAATGTGAAGATGTGCGATCGATCAGTATAGAAAGATTTTTTGAACTGTGGGGTACAGTTTCTCCCACAACATTAATGATGGTAGAAGAAAGACTGCGTATTCTTTTGAATTTATAGCTAAAAAAAATTAGCTTTCATACAGATAAATATCCCTTTCATTCCCCTGACTGAATTTGGCTCCTCACCCACTGCCTAAACCCTCGAATCATCGACGTTTCCCCCACATCTTTTTGCGTTTCCAAAAATCCCATAATCTCAGATGGCGACAAAAAAGGAAAGTGAGGAGAAACCTCCCGTTCTACATATTCCTGACCTTCCAACTGATAGAATATTAAACGCGAACCGTCATAACGCCAAACCTCTGGCACGCCCAAACTCGCATACAATTCCAGGCGGTTGATAGAACTGCTAGTGATGTCAATCTCGATTACTAAATCAGGTGGCGGATCTTGATTCAAATTGATTTGATTGAGGCTGCGGACAATTTCCTCATTCTCGATGTAGTAGCACTGATCCGGTTCTAATCCGCGTTCTAAATCCTCGCGCCTGCAAGTCAGAGAACCTAAGCTGCGAATTTCTACATTTAACTCTTCTGTTACTGTTTCTACAAAACGTCCTAAGATTTGTTTGTTCCCCTCATGGGGTGCTGATGGAGTCATAATTTCTAAAGTACCTCGATCGTAAGTTAAACGAATTCCACGCTGTTGGGCTAGCTCGTTTACCAGAGATTCGTAAGTCTGCCAGCTAATATTTTTCAGCACAACTCCGGGTTGTGGGGTTTGAATCAGGGTGGCTGTCATGGCTACCTGCTTGCTTTTTAGCTTATTTATTACATCTTAGCAAAACTCAGGTTTACGAAACGTACTGAGGGGGTGAAAACGCCTCTGAAACTTTGATTATAAGAGCATTAAGGCTGCTGAACTACGAAAAATATAGGGGATTATTGACAGGTTTATTAACTCATAGAAAAGGCGATCGCACTCGGAACTTGCTTGTTTGCGGGCGATCGACTTTTCCCCAAAAATCATTGATATCTAACCAATAACAAATCACTAATCACTAATCACCCATCACCAAGGACTCCCAATCATCACAAAAGCCGACCAATAATAAGGATGCGACAACTTTAAATCCGCAAACCCTTGCAGCGAAGTCGGCAACTCCACCCCCTCACCCCGACTCAAACCCCGCAATCGGCCACCCTCCAAACGCACATCTCCCCGCAACATCGCAATTTGCGCTTGTCGCAGCGCCGCCCCCTTAATTCGCGCTGTCTTCAACTGCTGGTAAAACTCACTCATCAATCCCAAAGTACCTTCATCACTCACGTACCACAAACTTCCCAAAGCCGTTTGCACCCCCGCTTGCAGCGCCAAACCCCCAAAACCCAACTCCGCCTGTGCATCTCCCACCGCAGTCCGACAAGCACTTAAAACTAACATATTCACCTGCGGATCATTCAATCTCAAATCCCGCAATTCATCCAGTCGCAGCCGACTATTCCACAACTGAATAAAAGAATTATTTGGTGCTCCAGGTCGAAATTCGCCGTGAGTAGCTAAGTGAATAACCCCAAAAGGTCGGCTTTGATGCTGTCGCTTCAAATTCTCCAAAGTGAAACCCTCATTTAGAAAAGTAACTCCCGGCCACTCTCTAGAAATAGCGGCTATTTCTGCAGGAACTGCAGGCAAAGGATTCAAATCGGAAAATTCCGAGGCACCCATTGCTAAAACTTGAGAATTTCTGAGATCGACGTAGCGGGTATCTGTTAAATTAATGCTGGGCATCAGGCTGAGATTGTACTTTTCCACCAAAAATTGCTGTCCGTCGTGCAAAGCAGCAAAGGGCATACCTCTCAAACCTCGATCGACAACAAAGGAAATAGTATCAGTTTCGCACTTTGTCAAACTGTCCTCTAAAGGCGCAATCATCCACTTATAAAGCTGTTGGGAAGATGGTAGATAACTCGTAGTAGCCCGCACCCCCGGTTTGGTAATCTCACCCCTGAACTCATTTACAACTTTCAGAAGTTCTTGCCGGTTCGCTGACGGCACACTTTTGTGAACCACTTCACCGCAAGAAGTGATCAGCATTAAATTTAATTCTTCGGGCTGCGAGAACAGATAAATTAAGCTGGGTTTCGTGCCGGTTTGTGCGCCCACGGATGCTAACTTTTTTTGAATTTCCTCTGGGGATACCAACTCGTTGCTGATGTTGATGCCTAAATATTCCCCGAATTCTTGGCTGAAAGATTTGTCCAGCATAGACAAAGCTTCCGATATTTTGCCTGCCTCCAAATTCCTGCCGATGTCGCCGCGAAATGCTGACTGAATAACTGAATCTCTGATATTTGAATTGATGAAATTTCTCAGTCCTCTGGGAGATTGCATTCTTTCGGGCGGCATCCTTTCTCCGGGTTTTCCTATATCTCGCGATATTCTGTTTTGGTTCTGCCGCTGTTCGCGACTAAAGGGTTGGTTGCGATCGGGAAAAAGCGATCGCCCTCTATCTAATGGAAATCTATCCCTTGGTAATATTGACGGCGAATTGGGATTATTGGGATTATTGGGATTATTGGGATTATTGGGATTATTGGGATTATTGGGATTATTGGGATTATTGGGATTATTGG
>NZ_JAUBTT010000072.1:12532-16730 GCF_036705125.1 Microcoleus sp. B7-D4 | reverse complement strand
GATTGTTGGGATTATTGGGATTATTGGGATTATTGGGATTGTTGGGATTATTGGGATTGTTGGGATTATTGGGATTATTGGGATTGTCGGGATTATCGGGATTGTCGGGATTAGTTGGTTGGTTGGTAGTGACGATCGCACTATTACCTTGAGTGTAAGAATTTATGAAAGATTGCCCTTGAGTAATCGTACCCACAGCATTACTGGCGATCGCCCCAGCAGTACCGTTAGTCGTCGCATCTCCCACCGCAAAAGGTATCGGCGGATTGACATCGCCGCCACCGTGGCGGATCGTAACTGTACCCGCTTGAGTGTCGCCAAGAGTCGAGATGCTAACAGGAGTGCCGTTTTGGTCAAAAGTACCCGTCACTCGAACTAAACCCGGAGTTGCGATCTCAACATTACCGCCCGCAGCATCGATCGATGCAACGCTGATATCATTTTGAGCGTTAAGATTTACTCTAGAAGTGCGATCGACACTAACAACAGGATTAACATTTATTCGCCCAATTGCGATTTCGTTCCCCGCTAAAATTCCGACACTTTCGGCAGCACTTATATTGCCAGTGTTGACAGTTCCCCTGCTGCTAGTTACATCAACTGCAACTCCCCGCAAATCCCTTGAATTTACATCGAGCGGCGCTGTCAAATTGACATTTCCTGTTGCGGCGTCCGTATTGCCAATAATATTAATACTTCCCGAATTGCTAGTTACATTAACTCCAACTCCCTGCAAATCTCCTGAATTTACATTGCCAGAACCTGTCAAATTGACATTTCCTGTTGTGGCGTCCGTATTGCCAATAATATTAATACTTCCAGAATTGCTAGTTACATTAACTCCAACTCCCCGCAAATCTCCTGAATTTACATTGCCAGAACCTGTCAAATTGACGGTATTTTCTGTTGCTGTGGCACTTCCAATCTCAATACTTCCCGAATTGCTATTTACATTAACTCTTGTTCCCAGCAAATTCCCTGAACTTACATTGCCAGAAGCTATGACATTAATATTCCCAAGTGATGTAGTATTGCCGATCGCAATTGTTCCCCCATCGCTATTGACTGCAACTACTCCCCCTTGCAAACTCCCTGCCTGTAAGTCGCTGGATGCTCTCAAAGCAATAGTGCCCGTGCCAGCGTCGATCGAGACAACATTAATATTAGTTTGGGCATCCAGATTTACTGTGGGAATCCGATTAACTGGATTTGTGGTGGCAGGATTAACAGTTATTGCCCCTGTGTTGATTAGCTGTTGGGCTAGAATTCTGACATCTCCAGAAGTAGCGATCGCCCCCGTATTAACACTCCCATTGCGGCTGCTAGCATTGACAGTCGCAGCGGTGAGATTGCCTACCGTTAAGTCCCTAGAAGCTGTCAAACTGATATTTTCAGTTGCTGTAATATTGACTGGTGTAGTATTGGGGACTATAATATTCGGATCGCTCAAAACTCCCAATGCCCCGGAGTTACTGATAATATCAACATTAGATCCCTGCAAAGTCCCAAAATTAACATTGCCAAAAGCTCTGAGTTCGATCGCCCCGGAAGTCCCA
This sequence comes from Microcoleus sp. B7-D4, assembly GCF_036705125.1. NCBI lineage: Bacteria > Bacillati > Cyanobacteriota > Cyanophyceae > Oscillatoriales > Microcoleaceae > Microcoleus > Microcoleus sp. B7-D4. Next base: position 15,174 of record NZ_JAUBTT010000072.1, on the reverse strand, counting down.
GTATCGATCGACCCTGTTACTATATTGCCTCGAACAGTATTCAGACTAATACTGCCGTTGATCTCAGCACGAGAAATGTCACTTGTCAATATAATATTGTCATTAGCTTGAATATTAATTGTCGAACTAGACGTTAATCTGCCCCCAACTACCACTGCCCCTTCCCTGCTTTCGAGATTTATTTGACCGCCATTAATATCTCTAGTTGCGATAGTTCCCGGCGCTGACAAAATCACCGGCCCGCCGGCCGAAATATTTTCAACAGAAATCAAATTATTCGATAAAATAGACGCAGGAGTAAATATTGCATCGTCACCTAAAGGATTAGGTTGTTCATTATCACCCGGAGTATCCCTAGGAGAATTAGGAACATTAGGAGAATTGGCCAAATTTTGCACTCCCGCCCGCAGAATTAAAGCCGGACTGCTGGTTAAAATAGCAATATCTGGATCGCCACTCACATTTTCCCTACCCAACGCAATATCGGGGCCGGTAATTGTAATTTCCTCGGCAACAATGCTCCCCCTCGCCTCGACTTTCAGCGAAACTCCGGTATAATCTCCAAAGAAAACATCTCCTTCCGAACTGATAATCGGGTCAAATAAACTGACAAAGTTTCCCGGCATTCCCGACAAATTGCGAATCGAAAAATTGCCACCCGAAACAAAGTGGGCATCCCCCGAAATAACACCGTTGCTAACCAAACTCAAATTGCCGCCACTTTGGAATTGCGGGGGAAGAGATAAGCCGCCGATCGCATTTTGAGTGAGAATATCAATAGTGCGATCGGCCTGAATGTATAAATTCCCCCCAGCCTGCGCCAAAAAAGGATTCTGGGCGCTGTCCCTGACCCGCACCGCATCCCCACCCAGCAAACTCAAATCCCCCGTAGTTTGCAGCCTAGCGCCCGCTAACGTCAGATTTTCCGCAGCCCATAAATTCGCACCTCCCGCACTCAACTGCGGAAGCCCAGACACATTAGCAGAAATCGCCACATCCCCAGAATTCACCTGCAAACCAGAACCCACAAGCCGCACAGAACCGTCATCAGCAACCGCAACACCCGCCGCCTGATTTTGCCCAGTACCTGTCAGCAACTGCGGCAAAGAAACAGGATTCAAAGTCTGTTGAGAATTACCCAAATTTCCGCCCGTTGCTATTTCCAAACTCAACAAATGCCCCGGTTGACTAATGCGGAGAACATTATCTCCCCCAACAGCAGCAACAGTAATTTGCCCGCCCGCAGCCGACAACTGCCCGGTACTAACAACCGTACCGCCAAGCAAAGCCAAATTTTGCCCAGGAGTCACCGCTAAATTGCCAGCATTAACAATACTTCCCGGTACACCCGGACTAAAATAAAAAGCATTTGGCGTACCCACCAACGCGCTAAAATTATTTGTACCTGCAGCATTAAACCAATTTGAACCAAAACCGACACCAGTAGCAGTAGTTGCAGTGAAAGCCGCCGGCACATTCAAACTCGCGTTCGGGCCAAACACAATTCCCGCAGGATTAATGAGAAAAAGATTAGAATTGCCGCCCGTGACAGTAATTAAACCGTTAATTAGCGAAGCGTCCCCGCCAGCAATTCGAGCTAATATATTTTGAATAGCCGAATTAGTCAGAAAATTAGCAATTTGACCTTGATTCAAGCCGAACTGCCCAAAACTGTGAAAAAGATTCGCGCCGTCTCCCGACAAACTGCCGCCGTTGATATCATAACGGTTGCCGATCGGGGTGACAACAGTACCCGTACCGTCAGCAGCAGGCACTATGGGCTGTGCTTGCGCGAAAGTATTAAAAATTAACAAAGAAAAGGGACAAATAAATAGCGCAACCTTTTTAATCTTTAAGTTGGCATTTTTCATAGCAACAAGTAAAACTATCTCAATTGCCTTAATTATCGCACTTGCAAACAACTTACCTCTAAATTACACATTAATTCGCTCATGACAACTCCCAAAATCAAAAGCCTCTACACAGACGGCGCTTGTTCCGGCAACCCAGGCCCAGGCGGCTGGGGTGCAGTAGTTTGTTTCGCCGACGGCAAATGTCACGAACTCGGAGGTGCAGACCCCCAAACCACTAACAACCGCATGGAAATGCAAGCTGCCGTCGCTGCGCTGGAATTTTTTGCCAATTCCGGTCAAACCGAACCCGTCACCGTTTACACCGACAGCGAATACGTTAAAAACGGCATCACTAAATGGATTCAAGGCTGGAAAAATAAAGGCTGGAAAACCTCAACCGGCAAAGATGTTGTCAACCAAGACCTCTGGCACCTGCTAGACAAGCTGAATTCCCGACAAATCAAGTGGGAACACGTCCGCGGCCACTCCGGCGACTTCTACAACGACAGATGCGATGAAATCGCCCGCAGCTTCTCCCACAATCTCACTCCCCAACTGCAACAGCAGAAACCAACGGGAGACGAGGCCGGGGCGGGCACGGGGGCATCGCCCCTACGCTTTGACAACACAATTGTTTCGGAAGAAACGGACGCAACTGGTAACAAACAGCAGAAACCAACGGGAGACGAGGCCGGGGCGGGCACGGGGGCACCGCCCCTACGCTTTGACAACACAATTGTTTCGGAAGAAACGGACGCAACTGGTAACAAACAGCAGAAACCAACGGGA
>NZ_JAUBTT010000072.1:0-12432 GCF_036705125.1 Microcoleus sp. B7-D4 | reverse complement strand
GGGCGGGCACGGGGGCACCGCCCCTACGCTTTGACAACACAATTGTTTCGGAAGAAACGGACGCAACTGGTAACAAAACGATAGAATCCTATGTCATAACTTCTGACCTTCCGATCTCCAACTCTACCATGATGGATTCAACTGCCGATACCCTGGAGAACTTGCCCCGCGAGGTGAGGGTTCAGGACCTCCGCAATCTGATCGAAACCTTGCACATCGCCGACGAGGTTGCGACGAAAGGCTACTTGATTACCAGTTCTGAACTGGCTGATTTGATGGATGTAAATGCCAGCGCTGTCACCAGTCGTGGAGACAACTGGGTTTGGCGAAATTGGGTAGTTTCGCGGGTGCGGCGCGAGGGAAACCAAATTCTCTGGCAATTAGAGAGAATCGACCACGTTAGTACAACTGATTAGTGGTTAGTCATGAGTTATTGGTTGATTAATAACTGATGACTAATGACTGTCTCAAAGCAAGATTTGGCAAAATTCCGTAGGGACACAACATTAGTTGTGTCCTTTTAGTCATCAGTTGAGTAAACAGATTAGTTAACATCAGTCCCAGTTAAAAGAAAGAATCCAACTGTAAACTCGTGATCAAAACCCTCCTAAAATGGCATTGCACAATTTGAGGATGATTCTTGTGGGGTACGCGTCCCGCCTGCTTTGAAAATAAAGCGGACGGGCGGGACGCCCATCCCACAAAACAATCAAAATCATCCCGCAATTATGCAACGCCCATAAAATCAGTGATTTTGCATCGAAAATCGAAAATAGCATGAGTATCAGCTTGCGAACAGTCACTGCTACCAGATATGTCACTCCTTTGCGCGAGGGCGGGTCGCTACCGGCGATCGTCGAAGCAGATGATGATGGTATGTATGTGCTCAAATTTCGCGGTGCGGGCCAGGGAGCCAAATCTCTGATCGCCGAGCTAGTGGCGGGAGAGATTGCTCGCGCCTCCGGGCTCCCAATCCCCGAACTCGTCTTTGTTGAACTCGATCCCGAACTGGCTCGCACTGAGCCTGATCCGGAAATTCAGGATTTGATCCGAGCAAGTGCTGGCCTCAACCTCGCCCTCGACTATCTCCCCGGTTCCATCACATTTGACCCGATAGCGGGGAAGTCCGAGGCGGATTTGGCCTCAGAAATTGTCTGGTTCGATGCTTTTGTGACCAACATCGATCGCACGCCGCGCAATGCAAATATGCTGGTATGGCACCGCCGGCTTTGGCTGATCGATCACGGTGCAGCCCTCTACTTCCACCACACCTGGAAAGATTATCTCTCGCGCAGCCGCGATCGTTTTCCGCCAATCAAAGACCACGTTCTGCTGCGTTTTGCTAGTACGCTGGAAGCGGCAAATTCAAAGATGACTCAAACGCTAACCCCGGACATCATTCGCAACATTGTTAAACTAATTCCTGATGCTTGGCTGGTGGGAGATTCTCCTTTCAGCGATAGCAACGAACATCGGAATGCTTATATCGAGTACCTGCTAAATCGGCTAGAATCACCACATATTTTTTTGGAGGAACCGATTAGTGCCCGATCGATTTCTTTATGATTATGCCATTATCCGCGTCGTTCCCAAAGTTGAGCGCGAGGAGTTTATCAACGTGGGGGCGATCGTTTCCTGCGGTACGAAAAAATTCCTCGAAGCCCGTATCGAAATTGATGAACAGCGCTTGATGGCGATCGACTCAACGTTGGATCTGGAAATGATTCGCAATCACCTAGCAGTCATTCCCCTCATTTGTGCAGGCGGCAAGGAATCTGGCGCGATCGGTCAACTTCCCCACAGAGAGCGCTTTCACTGGCTCGTAGCACCCCGCAGCACGATCGTTCAGACATCGCGGGTACATACTGGTTTTTGCCAGAATCTACCGGGTGCGATCGAACATCTGCTCGATACAATGGTGCGATCGTCAAGCCGATTTTAGATTTTAGATTTTAGATTTTAGATTTACTCATTTTAGCTAAAGATGAGAACGCCAGAACCATTGTACTGACGGGAAACTTTTCTAAAGTGTTAGATCGTGTCCGATCGATTAACCGCAATCAGATGCGATCGCGCGTGCTCACGAAAGTCCGCAGCCGGAGTGCGGACTTTCGCGGGCACATATCCGTTTTTTATTACTGTAATTGACCGCACATAATATTAGCTGCAGTGGAGCAAGGTAGAAATATGATGCAAATTGAACCGACAAATATGACTTTCCCTCTCTGGGGTTTAACTATTTTCATCCTGTGGACGATCGCAGTTGTTATCCTGCTGCTAACAGTCAGGATTCGGCATCTATCTGCGGGCGGATCAGTCAAAGATTTCAGCACACCAAACGACGACAGCTTGCTTTGGCGACTATTTCGAGTACAATCCAACTTGATAGAAAACCTGCCTTTGTATTTGGGAGTTGTTTTCCTTCTAACCGTTAGGGGTGTTTCAGGAACAGCAGTAGATTTGCTGATTGTTGTGTACATCCTATTTCGGCTTGTACATTCAGCGGTTCACATCGCTGGCCTCGATCCAAAGTTTCGGTTACTCAGCTTAGTAATTCAGTTAAGCTGTTTGGTAGCCTTAACTATTATGGCAGTTTTGTAGGTGAGAAATTACGCAATTGACAGCTATATATATAGCAATCCTAAATCATTATCATAATTATTGTAGGGGCAATCCGACCCCTACTCCCCGTGGTTGCCCGATAGATAGGGGGTAGGCACGGGGAGTAGGGGTAGCACTACCCCTACAAATTTATCGGAATCATTTAGGATTGCTATAGTAGGGTGCGTCAAGGGCTAACCCTAATCGTTTCTTACACAGCGTAAGTCAGACGCACCTTACAAGTCGATCGCGCCTGTGACATTACTGCCTGTGATTTGGCTAAATTATCGAAGTTTATGAACCGAATATCTCGTGCGATCGCTGTTATTTTAATTGTATTAGGCTGCATTACTTCTGTTTTAGTTCAGCCACCGCAATCAGCCTTAACCGTGCCACATCCTGTGCAAGAATCTCCACGACGCGGAGGAGATGTTGCTGAGGCAATTAATTTTGGACGGCACTTTCAAGAATTAGGAGTTGAAGGCTCGATCGCAATTTACGATTTGAATAGCGATCGGCTTTATCAACACAACCCGCAGCGTAACGCCACAGCTTTTTTACCTGCATCTACATTTAAGATTCTCAACTCTCTGATTTCCCTAGAAACAGGGGTAATTTCAGATGAGATTGCCGTTCTAACTTGGGATGGAATTCAAAGGCAAATTCCCGCATGGAATCGAGACTTGAATATGAGACAAGCCATGAAACTTTCCGCCGTTTGGTTTTACCAAGTTCTCGCCCGCCGAGTCGGACACGAGCAAATGCAAAAATGGGTAGCTAAAGTCGGTTATGGCAACCAAAAAATTGGTAACAAAGACGATATTGACAAATTCTGGTTAGAGGGAGAACTGCGAATCACACCCAACGAGCAAATTCAATTTCTCCGCCGTCTATACAAAAATGACTTACCCTTTTCTGAGCGATCGCTGTCTCTGGTTAAAGATATCATAATTGTTGAACAAACTCCCGATTACACAATTAGAGCTAAAACAGGATGGGCCAATTTTGGAGAACAAACAAAGCCTCAAATTGGCTGGTATGTAGGTTATTTAGAAAAGGATAAAAATGTTTACTTTTTTGCAACAAACATTGATATCCGCAACAATAATGACGCACCTGCCAGAATCGAGTTAACGCGCCGTTGCTTCAAGGATCTGGCGCTGCTGTAAGTGGGTTATTTGTTCTGTAATATTCGCAAAAACGCCAGCGGATAGGCTAACGGTGACAGCCAAAACAGCCATTTATTCGATGCCTGAGTTCGAGCGTTGAAAGCGGAGTCTTTTAAATCTTTTAGAGCTTACGCAATTGGCCCATATAGCAATCCTTGCAGGTGTCGTAAACTTTTTACCCCACCCCAACCCTCCCCTTACTAAGGGGAGGGAGTAAGAAATTCACAAATGATTTAGGATTGCTATATATATAGTTGCTATCGTGCTATATGTCATTTCTTCCAGCAAGGCGACTATCATCTAAGAGAGCATTAAGTTTTTCAACGACTAGCCAGGGGTTTCGACCTTTCAAACAAGCTGCGATTGCTGCTTCATAGGGATTTCTGCCAGTTTTTTTTACGGCTGCGATCGCCTGTTTGTTAGACAATCCCCGCCCGCTGACCAACCAAGCAGCCAAAACCTGTCCTGTACGTCCGATCCCCCCAGAACAGTGAACTACCACCCGTTCACCTTTGCTATTTGCAGATTCCAAGAACGGCAATATGCGATCGATTAAAATATCGCGATCGACCAATTCAAAGTCTGCAATCGGCGCCCAGCAAACTCGATCGCACCCAAATATTTTCCGATATGTTCCCAGTAAATCACTGTAGCGGATGAGTTGCGTCTGAGCGAGCAAGCAGCAAACTTGCTGGATATTATGCCCCTGCATAAATTCAATCCAGCGAGCAACTTCTGCATCGCGGTATCCTGGTCTGGCTGCCCCAAACACAATTAATTCATTCTCTGAAGCCGCAGCGAATTTGTGCATAATGTTTTCAATATTTTTACCTATAATTAAGAAAGACGCACAAATCCTGAATCTACAGTGAAAAACAACAGCTCGATCGCCTTAATGAACTGGCTGCAACCCAAACCAGAAACCGTTTTGTTATGCGACTCAATTGTAGCAGCTTCTGAGATGGCATTCATGCTCAACGGTGAGTGGGATGGGTGCAATAGCTTGGTGCTCACTAAATGCGACAAGGTAGCAATTGAAGCAGCCGCCCGTTTGCTGGAGACATCGTGGTGCTACCAAAATACTTGCGAACCGGTTTTAATTCGGCTGGAAGTTGACGAATTGCTGCGCCGTTATGGAATTGGAGACAGGTTTTTTATTAATGCTAACTTGCGATGCGCGCAATTGAGCGAACTTTGCTTGGAAAACATTGATTTGAGTTATGCTAAATTAAATTTGGCTAACCTCAGCGGCACTAATTTAAGCAAAGCCAACTTAATGGCGGTACAGATGCCAGCAGCAAATTTGAGTGGCAGCAATTTGAGTAAATCGCAACTTGTGAGGGCGAATTTATCAGGAGCAAATTTATCAGATGCTAATCTCAAAGGTGCTGATTTGAGTTATGCAGATTTAAGCAATGTTTGCTTAACAGGTGCTGACTTAAGAGGTGCAAATTTAGCGAGAACAGACTTAAGAAAAACAAGGTTAGATGGGGCAATTTTTGAGTAATACCAAATCCCGCTTAAATACTTTCTCTCACACCGCGTGGGTATATCCTGTAAACATTTTAACATCAAACCGACAGTCCGGCAGGGGTTGAAACCCCTGCCTCAAAGCGCAAGTCCTCTAAAAGAGGACTGATGAGTTGTTGAGTCCTCTTTTAGAGGACTTTAGCTATTAGACAGGGGTTTCAACCTCTGGCGGAATAGCGGGTGGGGGGGAGGAGTGGTGGACTAAAAGCTTAAGTTGACACGCTTTGGGTAATGCCGTTTCCCTAGGGCGATCGCACTTCCGGGGTGTGCTTCATAAACGTGGAATCTGCTGTATCTGCGCCCATCCGCGTACATCCGCCACCATCTGCGGTTAAAGTTCCAAAGTAATTAACTGAGCAATTTCATCCGTTTGAAAACCCAACGCCATCGGCTTTTGCACTGTCGGAATCACTTGCACATCATAGAGTTCCGTGACAATTCCTTCAAACCGCAACCAGTGAACGATCGCCCCAGTAGTCAAATCAATCACCATCATACCACAGCGAGCCTCAGCATCCTTGGCTGCTAACAAGTCATCCAATTCTAAACCGCTAAAAGTGTTGTCACCTCCCCGAGGTTTCGAGAGTCCAACAATTGCCCAATTTTGCCAAAAAGCTAGTCCTCGGACATATCCCGGACAAAACGTAATTGCCTCAAATTTCCCTGTATCTAAATCCACATAACCGAATTCTCCTCTCCCCGAATTCAACAACCACAACTTATCTCGATACCAGCGCGGTGAGTGTGGCATTGACAATCCTGTGACGATAATATCATTAGATTCAATATCAATAACTATACCGCCATTTTTTCTGCGATCGCGCCAGCCATCCACCACATCCGACTGACTCGACGCTGTGACATATTTCGCCTCCCCAGCTACCATTGCCAAACCGTTGAGGTGACAGCGGTCTTCATTTATATATTGTGAGATAAAACCGGGTTTCCAGAGAGGTTTGCAACTGTGGCGATCGCTCAAAGTAGCGATACAATTAAACAAAGTGCTAATAAAAATGATTTGATTATTTTTATCGACTGCTATATCGTGAATGTCGATATCGCCTGTAGTATAACCGATTCTTGGTATATATAATTTATCGTATCCTTGGTATAATTTCCCGGATTCTAAGACATTATCTAATTGCCAGAGTTGATATTTGGAACTTAAATAAAGGCGTTCCGGCGTGCAGTAAAGCCCCATTACGCGATCGAATATTCGCCAAAAAGCCGAGATTCTGTTAGTTTCTGGCACAGCACCGATTAACATTAACCTGCTGGTTTGATAGGTGGTGCAAGCGAGGCTGATTTGTTGTTGGGTTAACCAAGATGGAAAATCGCGATCGCCAAAAATTTCGTGTTCGTGGGTTGTATTAAAAGTGGCTTGTTCGTTATTCATAGAATCTGGAGGCATATCTTTAATATATCCCAAATGTAGGGCGATCGTAATTTCCTCGCCTTGCGGGTTTTATCCATCGTACTTGACCCAAATCAACATTCATCTGGGTCTATCAGCGTACATCCGCCACCATCTGCGATTAAAATTCCCAAGTAATTCTGTCCTCATGGCAAAGATCCGACTTTTCCGACTTTATGATCCGACTTTTCCGACTTTACAGAGGCAGGGGCCCTAAGCAACGATAGAGATAGGGGAAAGCCAACCCACGATGTCTAGATTGTAAAGATATCGTAAACCTGGATGTTGTGTTGCGAAGTGTTAAATAAAAATATGGTATAAAAGATATATCTGTGGTATGATAGATTTAAGTTGCATCTAATGTTATAGAAACCCATTCCCCCACGAGGCCAGTGAAAGCCCACTTCATATCAGGACTACCCCGCTCAGGCTCTACTTTACTGGGTGCATTACTACGACAAAATCCCCGCTTTCACGCTGCTATGACTAGCCCAGTCGGGGGATTAGTGGAGAGAATGTTGGAAGCCATGAGCGAAGATAATGAGTTTTCCGTATTTATTTCCTCTGAACAAAAACGGGCACTGATTATGAGCATCTTTTCAGCTTATTACCACCCGCAAGCTGAAAAAGAAGTGATATTCGACACAAATCGTCTTTGGTGCAGCAAGTTGCCATTAATTCTGGAACTATTTCCTGAAGCAAAAGTCATCTGCTGCGTCAGAAACATCGGTTGGATTATGGACAGCATTGAGCTACTGATTCGCCGCAATGCCTTTGATGTTTCGAGGTTATTTAATAATCCAGCGGAACGGGCTACAGTTTATAGCCGTACCGAAGCATTAAGTCAAGGTTCGCGTTTAGTTGGTTATGCTTATAACGCTCTTAAAGAAGCATTTTATAGCGAACAGAGTGCATCTCTTCTACTGGTAGATTACGACCTATTAACCATAAAGCCGGCTAAAACAATGTCGCTGATTTATCAATTTCTTGGGGAAGAGCATTTTGAGCATGATTTCGAGAATGTTCAATATCACGAGCCAGAATTTGATAATAAGCTGAAAACACAAGGGTTACATCAAGTGCGTTCTCAAGTCGAGTTTAAACCGAGAAAAACAATTTTACCCCCCGACTTGTTTGAGCGATTTGATGGCTTATCTTTTTGGACAGATTCAACAAATAGTCGTGCTAGTGCGATTGTAGCGAAGCCACAGTCCGGCAGGGGTTGAAACCCCTGCCTCAAAGCGAAAGTCCTCGCTATGAGGACTGAAAAACTCATTAGTCCTCTTAAGAGGACTTGAGCTATGAGACAGGGAATTCATTCCCTGGCGGACTGGCGGGTTTACTAGCTGAATTGGCGGGAACACAGCTTAAGTTGACACCAATTGGCACGGTGCCGTGTCCTGACTGTGGGTAATATCAATTCCAATGGCACCGGATTTGAGATTAAGCTTTGATGCGGGGGTTTCAACCCCTGCCGGACTTAAATGTAAACGATAGATATAAAGGATAGCAGGAATTATGAACTCATCAACCGCCAACAAGCAAATTATTTTCGTTGACTCTTCTGTACAGAATTATCAAAACTTGATAGAGGGCGCAGATGCTAACGCCAAAATAGTCATTTTAGATGACAAGCGTAGTGGCATTGAACAAATTACCCAAGCACTGGCTAGTGAAAGTGGCATTGAAGCTGTTCATGTAGTTTCTCACGGCAACCAAGGCAGTTTAAAACTCGGTGCAGACGTACTCAATGGGAATGACCTCGAAAAATTCAACACTCAGCTAAAACAGTGGGGAAATGCTCTGACAGAGAACGGAGATATCCTACTTTATGGATGCGATGCAGCCGCCACAGAAACTGGCAATAATTTTGTCAAGCGATTGAGTGAACTCACAGGTGCAGATGTAGCAGCCTCTAACGACTTGACGGGTTCTGCAGCTAAAGGCGGCGACTGGGATTTAGAAATAGTAACGGGCCAGATTGAATCCGCCGTGCCGTTTAATCGGCAGGCGATGGAAGATTATGACTATACACTGGCGACTTTTAATGTCACAGAGGCAACCGATGATGGCACTGGCACTGTAGCAGGCACATTGAGCAAAGCAATTTTAGATGCGAATACCACACTAGAGGATGACACCATTACCCTCACCACAAATGTCAGGTTTACACAAACTCCGAATCAGCTAATCGACAGCAATATTGCTTTTATTGGTGGCGGTTTCACTGTCAGCGGCGATGCAAATAACAGTGGCAGCAATGACGCGGGTGACGTTCGCCCCTTCTTTGTGAAGTCTGGAACCGTCAGTTTCACCAAAATGACCATTCGCGGGGGCCGCGCCCAGGGCGGAGATGGTAGTGGTGGGGGCGCAGGCATGGGGGGTGGCTTGTTTATTTATGACGGCACAGTCAGCCTGAATTCTGTCACCTTTTCTAATAACTCTGCCATTGGCGGAAATGGTGGGATTGGTAACACGGGCGGCGGTGCTAATTTCGTGCCTCTCAATCCGGCTAATAATGGTGCCAACCAAACTGGCAGCAACGGCTTCGGCGGCGGCCCCGGCGGCAACGGTGGCGAGGGCTTCGGCGGCAACGGTGGCGAGGGCTTCGGCGGCAACGGCGGCGAGGGCTTCGGCGGCCGCGGCGGCCGCGGTGGCGAGGGCTTCGGCGGCAACGGCGGCAACGGCTTCGGCGGCGGCGGCGGCTTCGGTGGCAACGGCGGCTTCGGCTACGGCGGCCCCGGCGGCGAGGGCGGCGGTGGCGGCGGCTTCGGCTACGGCGGCAACGGCGGCTTCGGCGGCGGCGGCGGCTTCGGCCAAGGCGGCCCCGGCGGCTTCGGCTACGGCCCCGGCGGCAACGGCTACGGCGGCTTCGGCGGCTTCGGTGGCGGCGGCGGCGGCGGCGGCGGTGGCGCCGTAGGCGCCGACTTCGACGGCGAAGTCGTCGGCGGCTTCGGTGGCGGCTACGGCGGCTTCGGCGGCTACGGCGGCGGCAACGGCGAAGTCGCCGTCGGCAACGGCGGCAACGGCTACGGCGGCGGCGCGGGTATGGGGGGTGCAGTATTCATCCGTCAAGGTACTCTCATGCTTGACAGCACCACATTTATCGGCAACACTGCCACAGGCGGCACAGGTAATGTCAAGGGTCAAGGCAAAGGCGGGGCAATTTTCGCCATGCGTTCTCTCAAAAACACCAACCGCAACAACCAAGGAATGCCAACTAAGCTACCTACCGTCACCTCATTAGGAACCACCTTCACCGGCAACACCGCAGTCGATCAAGCAGGACCTCCCGGTGCTAACACTCCCATCGGTGGTGTCGGCAGCGACCAGGATAATAACGACGTTTACGGGACTATTGCCGCGGCACCCACACCAGCTATCGCTGTCACCACTCCCGAAATCACTCCTACTACCCTACTAGCAGGCACAACCAAGCAAAAACTATACGAAATCGACTTAGCCGTTACCACCCTTAACGCCCAACTCACAGGCGTTACCCTGACTCCCATCGGCACTTACACCACCCCAGACATCAGCGGTTTCAAACTCATCTACTCCACCGACAACATTTTAGATGGGGGAGATACCACCCTCGCCACCCAAATCCCAGTCGCCTCCGGCAGTCCCCTGAACTTTACCGGTCTCACCCAAACCATCAACACCGGCACCACAGGCTACTTATTCCTAACTTCTGACATTGCCACAGGTGCCACCCAAGGCAACACCATCACTATCGACGAACCTACCCTCTCTAACTTCACCTTCGCCGCCGGCAACAAAACTGGAACTCCCACCGCAGGCGGCAGGCACAAGTTCGACGGCATCCCTACCATTACCAGCGTCACCGTACCCGCCAATAATACTTACGGTATTGGCGGAAACCTCGACTTCACGGCAACATTTAGCGAACCCGTCACCATCACCCCCGGTACTGGTAGCGCCAACCTCCCCATCACTCTCGACACTGGAGGTACTGTCAATGCCATTCTCACAAGCAGCGGTGCCTCATCGACTACCCAAACTTTCCGCTACACCGCAGCATCAGGCAACCTTGACAGCAATGGCATCACTGTAGGCGCTAACTTAGCACTCACAGGCGACGCGACGATTCAAGATGCGACTAAAAATAATGCCACCCTGACTTTAAATGGAGTCGCTGCGACAACGGGTGTATTAGTTGATGGCGTTGCCCCAACTGTTACTATCAATCAAGCTACAGGGCAAACAGATCCAACATCAACATCACCTATCAACTATACTGTCACTTTCAGCGAACCAGTCACTGGTTTCGATGCGGCTGATATTGACTTAAGTGGCACGGCTGGTGCAACTACAGCAACGGTAACGGGTAGCGGTGCTAATTATAATGTAGCAGTTAGCGGTATGACTGCTGTGGGAAGTGCGATCGGCATAGTAAAAGCAGGCGGTGTCACTGACATTGCGGGTAATACCAATACTGCTAGTACCAGTACCGATAATATAGTTACCTACGACAACATTGCCCCAACTGTTACTATCGATCGAGCTACAGAGCAAACAGATCCGACTGCAACTTCACCTATCAACTATACTGTCACTTTCAGCGAACCTGTCACTGGTTTCGATGCGGCTGATATTGACTTAACTGCAAGTACAGCAGCGGGAACATTAATACCAACCATCAGAGGTAGTGGCACTGTTTACAGCGTCGAAGTCAACGGCATGACAGGGGGAGGTAATGTAATTGCCAGCATCAAAGCTAACGGCGTTACTGATACAGCAGGTAATAACAACACTGCCAGTACAAGTACAGATAATACCGTTGCTTATAACAACACCTTTCCCACAGTTACATCTATCAACCGCCTTGCGACATCTCCCACTGCTGCGGCTACCGCCACCTACGAGATTAAATTCTCTGAAGATGTTACAGGCGTTGACGTTTCTGACTTTACTTTAGTCCCAAATGGTGTAACTGGTGCATCCATTGGCACTTTAACTCCTGTTGATGCTAAGACTTACCAACTGCAAGTTAACACAGGTACGGGCAGCGGTAAAATTGGGTTAAATTTAGTTGATGATGACAGCATCAAAAACAGCTTGGGAGTGGCATTAGGCGGTGCAACGGCTGGCAATGGTAACTTAACGGGACAAGTTTACGACATTGACAAAACACCGCCCACTGGCAGTTTAAATGCTGTTGCGGATGTGACTACAGCGGGCGGAACCAGTCAAACTTTGACTGTCACTTTCAGCGATAATAATGTTCTCGATGTTTCAAGCTTGGATAGTTCTGATGTTTTGATAAATTGGTCAGGTGGCGCTATTCCTGCTACTTTTGTCAGCGTCGATAATAATAGTAATGGTACGCCTCGGACAGCGACTTATTCCTTTGTTCCCCCTGGCGGAAGTTGGGATAATACTGATAATGGAACTTACACTGTTAACTTGCAAGGAAGTCAGGTTAAAGATGCACTTGGCAATCTTGCTGTTGCTGGTAGTTTAGGGACTTTTAACGTTAATGTTGCGGCACCGGTTGCGACAACCCCGCCATCGGGCACAGCGGGAACACCAACGGGCACAGCGGGAACACCAACGGGCACAGCGGGAACACCAACGGGCACAGCGGGAACACCAACGGGCACAGCGGGAACACCAACGGGCACAGCGGGAACACCAACGGGCACAGCGGGAACACCAACGGGCACAGCGGGAACACCAACGGGCACAGCGGGA
>NZ_JAUBTT010000071.1:0-47092 GCF_036705125.1 Microcoleus sp. B7-D4 | reverse complement strand
ATGCCCAAAATCCGAGTAAATGTTGAGCATAATTGCTGATTGACAAATGCTTTCTTAGCTTAACTTGTTAGCAATGACCGCAATGACCGCAGTGAGAACAGTGAGAACAGTGAGAGCAGTGATTAGTGCAGTGAGTACAGTGACGGCACAAAGCCCCTACTTCACACCCTTCAGCATGAGGAAATTGCCAGAGGGTTTGCGTTAAAGTTGTCGGGTCAACATCCTGCCTGGGAACTGAAGAAAAAGTCAAAACGCGGGCTTCGTCGTCTGTGCTTTCTACCAAAATTTCACCCTCAGCAACTTGAATTGCATCTCGGTGCAAAATGCTGATGCCGAACATATTGGTCATGCCCAATTCTGACAACTTAGAGGCAATTTCATTGAGAAATTCCGAGTTGTTGACAACTGCTTCCGATCGTTCGATTGCTGCGGAGACAGCCTCTGTAACGCGGACAAATTCTAAGGGAAACCAAACCGATTCGCCCGATGTTTGATTGTGTTCAACCTTCCACATATAGGGAATCGCATCGGTATATTCTGTGGTGGGTTTGATATAAGCATTGTTGCCTTCAAATTCTTCGACCAATCTTTCGTTATCGGAAAGGTCGAAGTGTTTGTGCAGCAAACAGATACCAACCTGCTTTTGTAAACCGTGACGGCGGACGATCGCGCCCAGTTCTGTCATGTTGTCTTTGGCTTGCTCTAACAGGTCTTTCGCAGTGAAAAAATGATCTAAACAATCAAAAATATCTGGCTTGTAAGATGTCAGCATACAGGTTTAGGTTTCCTTTTAAGTATCCACCTTTAGAGCATAGGTAAATGCTGAGCCGATGTCAACTATTTGCCGAGCGTAAAACTATTATTGGTTTGAAAGTAAGTAAATTTACTAACAAGCTGCGAAGAAATGTAAAGCCTTGTTGCTTTTTGAAGCGCCAAGCTAAAATAAATATAAAATATCAGACATTAAATCACTTAAAATGGTATATCCACCTGCACCTTGGAGTCTGCAAGGTTATGCTGTTCAGACTTTACAATTGGTAGATGTGGCACGAGTGCGCCTCTTGGTTCCCTCTGAGTTAGAAATTGTCTCTGTATTGCCCGGAAAAACCCTAGGTGGCATTTATATATCCTCCTACGGGTTGGGTTCGGTTATGGAGTACAATGAGTTAATTGTAGTTAGCGCGATCGCCAATTATGCAGGAAAATGGGGCGCTTGGATTTCCCATATTTACGTAGACAACCCTAACTCGGTAGCCGGCGGGCGGGAAATTTGGGGACTTCCTAAAGAATTAGCTACATTTAGTTGGGAAGGCAGCGATTCGGTAAAAGCAGCACCCCTAGGCTACCGCGTCACAGTTAGCCAAGGAAACCGTCAACTGTGCAGCCTCAATTACAGCCAGCAAAGCTTAGCCTTACCGCTGCCTTTTAGCGGAAATGTTTTCAGCGCTGACCGCAGCAATTTGCTGTTGTTTAAAGGAGGATTACAGTCTCGCATCGGTTTGATTAAAGGCGAATTAGAAGTGGCAGAAGAAAGTCCTTTTGGCAGTTTAAACTTAGGTCAGCCCTTGCTAACAGTTGCCTGCGAAGATATGCGTTTAACAGTCAGTGCGCCGGAAGTTGTGGGAAACAGAGCCGTTGAATTCAGTTATTAGCTGTAAAGTGCGGATATTCGCCGTAAACCTAAAAAAACACAACAACCAGAAACCCGGTTTCTTGAAGAAGCCGGGTTTCTGGCGCGGCGTATTAGTTTGAGCTACTTACTAATCTTTTTGAGGACTTACGCATCAAACGGTGCTAAAAACCCGGTTTCTTCTTAGATGCGTCGTTGCAGCCCCCAATATTCTCCGAGAAACCGGGTTGTTTTTCGTAAGTCCTATTTTTAAATGCCAGCCCCCGGAGCGGCTTCAGCACCCATTTCTAAAATTGTACCGCGAAGGAAATCAATTTGCTGCTGGAAGTCCATGCCCTCAATCTTTCCTAATAAAGATTTTCCTGCGTCGGGAAGTTGATAGTCTGGAGGGACAGGAATAATAGTTCCTTCGTCCATTCCTACTGCTAGAAAATACCAAAAAGCCAGTTTCGTTTCAGGGCTCATCGAGCCGTACATCCGGCTGATTTCGGTATTGGCTTTTGAGGCAATGTCGCGCATTACTTGTAGTTGTTCTTCGTGGGGCAGCGGCTTGACTTGCTCGAACAAACCCTGAGCGATTTCGGAACCGGAAGCACCGGGAGCCGCTGGTGTTATTGACTTGCCCATTTGGGTGTAAACAAACCACAGCAAACCTAATTGGTCGTCTACACTCAACTTCTTAATATCTGCTTTTCCTTGGTCGTAAGCACTGGTAGTAGTAAAGGTCATTCAAGCCTCCAAAATAATATGTATTGCTCAGTTTTCTTATTTGTGAGAAAACTTTTGTTTGCTACTTAAGTTAAAGTACCTAATAAAGAGTGAGGCTAGAATCTTGCTTAAGACAGAGATGAGCCAGGACCTAAGTTCGGCGAGTAAATTAACCAAAATAGGGAATATTTGCAACCAAAGGATGAGGCAAATTTGACAAAATTGTTGTTAGCGGATCTCAGGATTAGCATTGTTTAGCCGATCGACGATCGCCTATAATCGCAACAGACCTGTATTGAGGTGGCTGTTATGTCGATCGCAACTGCAAAACGCTTCACCCTAGCGGAATATCACCGCCTGACAGAACTGGGGTTCTTTAGTGAGGACGATCGAGTTGAGTTAATTAATGGAGAACTTGTGAAAATGGCAGCTAAAGGTACCGCTCACGAAACCTGTCTGAGAAGATTATTGCGGGAATTAAGCGCCATAGTAGCAGAGCGGGCAACTTTACAGTGTCAATCTCCCATCGTTTTACCGACAAACAGCGAACCTGAACCTGATTTTTCGCTCGTACAAAATCGCCCTGACGACTATCTATCCTCTCACCCCTGTCCAGGGGATATACTGTTGCTGATTGAGATTGCAGATTCTTCTTTGAGTTACGACAAACAGGTTAAGCTCCCCCTTTATGCTGAAGCCGGAATCTCGAACTATTGGATATTTAATTTATTACAAACTTGCTTGGAATGTTACAGCGATCCGTATCAGAATGCCCCTGGCCAATTTGGTTATCGCAGGACGCTGATTTTTCTGCCCAACGAGTCTGTTAATCTGCCTTATTTTCACGACTTGGCGCTCGATTTATCGAGAGTATTTCCGCCAACTATAGAATCCTGAAGGACTCTGATATTATTCCAAAGAAAATAGGCTGGCAAACAGCCAGCCTAGAATCAGGAGAACTTTATTTCAAACTCGTTGAAAATCTAGCTAAACAAACCCGAAATCCCGTTGACTGCTATTGCTCCAGCCAAAGCGGAAACAACCACAGAAGTCAGAGCCGTACCGAACAGCCACCAAGCTGCGGCTGCTGCCGCTTCGCGTGCATCTTCTGCTTGCTGCTTGGTCTTTTTCTTGAGCTGTTTGATGCGTTTTTTGGCTTCATGTTGCAGGCGTTCCGATCGCAATAAAACGCTGTCCCTGGCTCCTTCCATTTGGTCAACAATTCGGTGAGCGTCAGTCTCGGAAATATCGGAACGAGAACTCAGCAGGGCAACTAAAGTACCGCGATCGAACTCACCTAAACGCTCTTTAATCGCGTCAAATCCTGCCTGCGGGTCATCAAACACTTTGCGGAAGTCCCGCTTGATGCCTTCGTAGTTTAGTTCTGGTCGATCGAGCGAATTGAGGTAATCCCGGATTTTCCCAAAAATACCATCCATTGCCGACTGAAACTTGTCCTGAACCATTTGAACTTGTTCGACAATTTGGTTGCGGACAGATTCAATTTGGTCGGCAATTCTGTTAGCTTCCTCTTCCGAGATATCTTCCCGCTGCGACAGCAATGCTACCAGAGTCGATCGATCGAAGTGCTTCACGCGATCGCCCAAACTTTGCATCCCCATTCCCGGCTCGCTAAACAGCAACTGCAAATCGCGTTTGATGCTTTCAGGATTGAGTTCTTCCTTGTCCGTATTCCGCAAGTAATTTTCCAAACTTCCTTGGAAATCCCGGACTGTTTTTTGAGCGCGAGATGCCAAGCGGCGGGGCGATTTCACGATGCTGCGAATTGAATCTTGCACGCGATCGATCGTCCGATTGATCTGTTCTTCGCTCAAATCTTCCCGCTGCGACAGCAGCTTGACTAAAGTTTCGCGATCGACCTGAGAAAGTCTGTCCCGAAGTGCCAAAGCACCCTCTTTCGGATTTTCAAACAATTTAGTCAAATCCCGATTGATGGCTTCTGGATCGAGTTCTTCCAGGTTTGTATTCCGCAGGTAATCGCCAATTTTTGCAGTAACTTCCTCGTACTGTTGCTTAGCTCTATCTGCAACTATTTGCGGCGCGTGGATAATGTTGTCGCGCACAGATTCGATCCGGTCGATCGTCTGATTGATCTGTTCTTCGCTGAGGTCTTGGCGCTGTGACAGCAACTGCACCAGCGTATCGCGGTCGAATTGAGATAAGCGTTCTCTCAGCGCTTTAAATCCGGCTTCCGGGTCGTTTAACAGCGTTTGAAACTCGCGCTCGATCGCTTCAGGATTGAGTTCTTCCTTATTAGTATTGCGGAGATAGTCTTCTACCTTTTGCCGCAATTCTTGGGCTTTCGATTGCGCTTGCTCTTGCAATTCTTGAGCTTTAGAAATCACGCGATCGCGCGAACTTTCGAGCCGCCCGATTAACTGATCGGCTTCCTCTGGACTGAAATCTTCGCGCTGACCCAGCAACTGCACCAAAGTATCGCGGTTAAACTGCGAAAGGCGATCGCGCAAAGCCTCAAAACCAGCATCCCGATCTTCCAAAAGCGCTTGGAAATCCCGCTCGATGCCTTCAGGGTTCAATTCTTCCTTGCCGGTCGATCGCAAATAATTTTCAATCCGACTCCGTAAATCTTGAGACTGTTCTTCACCAGCAGCAGCTTGCACAATTTCCAACACTTCTTGTCGGACACCTTCAAGCTGTTCGGCAATTTCCGTCACCTGTTCAGGAGCAAACCCCTCGCGGCGGCCCAGAATCCCTACAAAATAATCGGGATTAAACAGCTCTAACTGGCGCAAAACTGCCCCCGGAGAAGCTTCCGGGTCGTAAATCACATCCCTAAATTCCTGCTTGATTGTCTCCCGGTTGAGATGCCAAGGTTGGGCATTCATCAAGTAGTTTTCCACATCAGCCTTAGCTGTATTGAAAGGCAGCGCAGGCACTTTGTCGCCCACCTTAGAAGCCAAAGATTTAGCTTGTTCCGTCCCTTTGGCTGTCAGTTGCTGCAACTGACCAGTGATTTTTTCAACATCCAAATCCGACAAATCCGTCCGCGACAAAACAGTGTTCACAAGAGAGCCCACTCCCAACTGCATCGCTCGCTTCATGGGGCTGCTGGATTCCGATTTGTTTTCCCTACTTTCCAGAATTTGAGACAGCTTGGCATTTAGTTCGTCAGACTTCAGCAAATCGGGAGCCGCAAACTTGAGAAAATCAACCAACTCTAAATTCGGGTCTTTCTGCTCTTGCTGCTTACCGAAAGTTTGCTTCCAAACGCCTTCGAGTTGGTCAGCAACTTGAGTTATTTCCTCTTGAGAAAAGTCTGTGCGACTCTTAACTAAATCCACAAAAGTCTGGCGGTTAACATTCTTCAGAACGTCGCTTCCCGCAAGAGATTTGATATCTGCATCGCCCAGCAACTTTTCAAATTGACCGCGAATTTCCTTAACATCTAATTTCGGTAACTGCAAAGAACCCACATAATCTTGCAGTGTTTCGCGAATGCTATCCGGGTCTACAGCCGAACTCAATTCACGGCGGACAGCGGCCACCGATGCCTCTACAGTATTGACCATTTGGTCGCTGGCCATCTTGCCGCCGATCGCTGCACCCGCAGTACCCATGAGGCCTTGAACGCCTGAAAAAGCAGTTTTTATCAAGGAACCGATCATAGAACCGACGGCGCTAGAACCGATCCACACCAGGGTTAAAAAGTAGGCAGCCCAGATTACCACACCAATAATTGCCGCTCCGTCTACGCTGGCAATTGAAGTTAGTTTGACTGCCAAAAAACAAGCCAAAAATAAAGCCAGGTTAACGGTGACTAAAATCCAACCCCCGACTAAACCTTCGATTTTCCGAACTTTCTTGCCTAAACTTTCGGACTCGTCATCATCATCGTCATCGTCGGGTAAAGCCTCGTCCCAATTTGATATCTTGGCGGCGATCGAGAAATTTGTTAACAGGAATTGGAAGCCGAAAGCCATAATGACTCCGGCGATTAAGGCTACGAAAAACTGAGGGCTTAAAAACATCAGCCCTCCGATATCGGGGTGGTCAAATGGCACATCTATTTCTACTGGCGTTTGTACTGGCATTTGTACTGGCATTTCTACTGGCATTTGGCCCCTATCGAGTTTTGGAGTGTACAGCGACATTAATAACTCGCTTTGAAACATAATTTACCTCCTTAATTTTTATGCCTAACTCGGCATAGCGAAAATTGCCCCCAACTTTTTTCTAGGGGTGTTTGTAATCTTTAGATGAGGTTTTGTTTGGGTTCGGCTTTATCTTACGGAAGCCCTTATTAGTGACATTGGGATGAGTGGTAACTCAGTTCTATAGTAATCTCATCCTTACTGCTTATTATGGCTCTGGAAGCTAAAAAATAAATCCGTCTAAAGTCAGAAATTACTTTTTAAGGGATTGGTAGCAGCAGAGTTCGCATAAAACTGGCAAGTTTGAGGCGGGGGCAATCCCCACCAATTATCAATAGTAGTAAAGTGCGATGTGATGCACTCTACATATCGTATATAGCAATCCTAAATCAGTTGTAAAAATATGTAGGGGTAGTGCTACCCCTACTCCCCGTGCCTAGCCCAGCCAAGGCGGGGCAACCGGGCGTGGGTTTTGCCCCTACAAGAATTACACAAATCATTTAGGATTGCTATAGTGCGCTACCGAGTTAGGATTCCGTTGGATTTTTAGGCTCAAAACGAGCGAGTAATTGCGGGCGATCGAGATCCATACTCAGTCGCGTGATTTCCAGAGGTTCTAGTTGAATCAAAGGCTCGATTATTTGGGCTAATTCTTCATCAATTTCGCCAAATCTTACTTGTAATATACTCTCAAGAAAATGGCGTTTACTTTGCTGAATACCTTGCTCGATACCTTGCTGAATACTTGGCTCGATACCTCGCTGAATACCTTGCTCGATACCTAGCTGACTTGCTTCTTCAAGCCGTTGTAAATAGAGGGGTGATAGTTCCATAATTAACTCCAGATTTTATCGATAATAAATAGTAAAGTGATATTGAGCGCACCCTACCGATTGTAGAGTGCGCTGCTGACTCAGGATTCCGGTTGATTTTTTTGTTCAAAATGAGCTAGCAATTCAGAGCGATCGAGCTGCCTAATTAGTCGCGTGCGATCGAGGGGTTCTAGCTGAATCAAAGGCTCGATTATTTGGACTAATTCTTCATCAATCTCGCCAAATTTTAGTTGTAGGAGACTCTCAACCATCAGGCGTTGAGCGCGCTGCATAGCTTGCTGCATACCTTGCTGAATACCTTGCTGAATACCTTGCTGCATACCTTGCTGCATACCTTGCTGCATACCTTGCTGCATACCTTGCTGAATACCTTGCTGGATACCGCGCTGAGTTGCATCTTCCAACCGTTGCAAGTAGAGGGGTGACAGTTCCATAATTAACTCCCGATCTTCTCGATCTATGTCTTGACGTACTTCTAATATCGTTCGCAAGTTGTACAACAATTCTAACGCATTCAACCGAAAGACATTATCTGAGGGTAACTCTCTCAATTCGGCAATAGCTTGCTTCTGCACGTTTCCCTTCCCTAAAACTCTCAGCCACAGGGTTTCTGGAGTCCGGGGGAGTTGGTGAATGGCAATAATCGCTGCTTTCAGAGACGCACCCATAAAATAAACTCCACTTACCCAATTTTCCGGTTCGGGAATCGCTCGAAATCCAGCTAATATCGTGTCGGAAACAGTCGGCGACAGTATCCAAAGTTGGGGCAAGTCTGCCTCTGCAATCCGGGTATTTTCTCTAACTGCCGCGCGTTCAAATTCGCCGTGGATATCGAAGAGTTTGCCCAGACAACTGCGAATTTCTCCGATTTGGACGGGGCTGCGGAAGGGTTCAAATACAGCGGGTTTTGCTGCAATTTGACCCAAAATGCCGAGGGCTGTTGCTTCGACTTCCGGTTCTGCTTTCGGGGAAAATAAAACGTCAACCTGCCTTACTTCTCCAGCGACATCCCGGCTGGTTTCTACATTACCGAGAGGGGTTAATAGTTCTTTCAGATACTGTTTGGCAAATTGGTCGTGAATAAATCTGGTCATGCGATTTTAGATTTTAGAGGGGGAATTAGTTACTGGATATGGGTTTGGCGCTTGCCTCAAGTTGCATGGTTTTTTGAATCCGGTCAATCCATTTTAGATTTTAGATTTTAGATTAAAGAATTGAAGCATTGATCCCACGGATAAATACGTTCGGCAAGTTTCATCGGATACAGGTTTTTTATTTCTGGACGGATGAATCACGTGGCGGGTATCCTGGATGCTGTCGGTCATTAGAATGTAATTGCGCGTCATTCAACAAACATGATATCAGGTGCGCCGCAGCGTACCCTACGAATTTTTGCCGCAGCATTTACCCTCACAGTTGCGAATGCTGCGAATACAGCCGTACTCCTCGAAACGTTGACTGTGTTTGCGAACAGTAGGATAGGCCAGTAAATATAATGGAATTCCGATTAGTTTGTAAAGCAATCGACCAGCAGCATGAACAATATCCCAAATTTCGCTTAAATTAGGTTCTTGAACAAATTCTCCTATTTCATCTTTTAAGGCAAGCCACTGAGATTGCACAGTAGGAGAGTGACAATTATCAAAGACTGCCATACCTTTTTCGTAGTTTTGCCAAATTTTATTCATATATTTAATCAAATCGGGCTTAGTTCTGATAATATCAGAAGTTGATCTAAAATTACACTCATCCGGTATTTTAAGGAAATCAGCCATGCGACTATCTCAAATGCTTTTTGTTACCCTGCGCGAAGACCCGGCAGAAGCAGAAATTCCTAGCCACAAACTATTACTCCGTGCCGGATACATCCGGCGCATCGGTAGCGGAATTTACGCTTATCTACCTTTAATGTGGCGAGTTCTCAAAAAAGTATCTCAAATTGTGCGCGAAGAAATGGACGCTACCGGCGCTCAAGAATGTCTCCTCCCGCAATTGCAACCGGCTGATTTGTGGCGGGAATCCGGCCGCTGGGACACCTACACTCAAGCTGAAGGTATTATGTTTGCCATGACAGATAGGCAGCAGCGAGAATTGGGACTGGGCCCAACTCACGAAGAAGTAATTACTACAATTGCTAAAGATATGATTCGTTCCTATCGGCAATTGCCTTTACATCTTTATCAAATCCAAACTAAGTTTCGCGATGAAATTCGCCCGCGTTTTGGGTTGATGCGCGGTCGCGAATTCATTATGAAAGATGGCTATTCTTTCCATACAAACGAAGAAAGTTTGAAAAAAACTTATCAGGATATGGCTCAAGCTTATAGCAATATGCTGCGCCGATCGGGCTTGCAATTCCGAGCAGTAGATGCTGATTCTGGAGCAATTGGCGGCTCTGGTTCTCAAGAGTTTATGGTGTTGGCTGAAGCGGGAGAAGATGAAGTTCTTTATACTGAAGATGGTCAGTATGCAGCTAATGTGGAAAAGGCTGTATCGATGCCTGCTGATGCCGAACCGTCGCCCTTTGCAACGTTTGAAAAGCGGGAAACGCCGGGAACTGAAACAATTGATAAACTTTGCAAATTTTTGAAATGTTCTCCGACGCAAGTTGTCAAAAATGTGCTTTATCAAGCTGTTTACGAGAATGGGATCACAGTCTTGGTCTTGGTAAGCATTCGCGGCGACCAAGATGTGAATCAGGTAAAGTTGCTGAATGAGTTGACGAAGTTAGCGGGCAATTATCAAGCTAAAACTGTTTTATTTTTGACTGTTCCCGATGCGGAAGCTCAGCGGAAATGGGCGGCTAAATCTTTACCTCTGGGTTATATGGCTCCGGATCTTGCTGATGATTATATCGCTGGGAGCAAGGAGGTAAACTCTAAGTTTTTGCGTTTGGTCGATCGCACCGCAGTTGACCTGACAAACTTTGTCACTGGTTCAAACGAATCAGGATACCACGTTGTCGGGGCTAATTGGGATAAAGAATTTCCGCTACCAGCAACGGTTGTAGGCGTCAGAACAGCCAAAAAGGGCGATCGGGCAGTGCACAACCCCGAACAAACCTTGCAAAGCGCCAGAGGCATCGAAGTCGGCCACATCTTCCAATTAGGAACCAAATACTCTCAAGCAATGGGTGCCACCTACACCAGTGAACAAGGCGAAGAAATGCCCTTTGTTATGGGCTGCTACGGCGTCGGCGTGTCGCGGCTAGCTCAATCAGCCGTAGAACAATCCTACGACAAAGACGGGATAATTTGGCCAGTGGCGATCGCCCCGTATCACGCCATCATTAGCATCCCCAATATTTCCGACGCCCAACAAGTAGAAGTCGCCGAAAAACTCTATGCAGAACTCAACCAATCTGGCATTGAAACCCTACTAGATGACCGCGACGAACGAGCCGGAGTTAAATTCAAAGATGCTGATTTAATCGGCATTCCCTATCGCATTGTTCCGGGTCGTTCGCTCAAAGCAGGCAAAGTTGAAGTCGTGGAAAGAGCAACTCACAAATCACATGAAATTCTCATTGATGAAGTAAATTCTACTTTAAAACAGTGGATTGAAGCCGCCATCAACTAAGCCTTTATAATTGGTAAGGTGCGCGCACCGTGCACCTACATTTAGGCTCGCAATGTTCCCGGTGTACACCCTACATTGCGAGCCTCTTGGGAGCATCACACTTTTTCAGCCCAGCTAGAAATTGGAGTTGGGAGGCAGGAGACAGGAGGCAGGATGCAAAATGCAGGAGGAAAGAGGAAAAAAGAAGGAGCCACAAGAAGTGTTTTGGGAGCATCTCAATGAAAGCAGCAAAGCTCGAAATTGGAATTAGGAGTCAGGAGTCAGGAGCCAGGAGAAAAGAGTCAGAAGGAAGAAGAAAGAAGTGTTTTTGCAAATATGAGATGCTCCCAGTGTTTTTACAAATATGAGATGCTCTTCCCTCTTCCTTCTTCTCTCTTCCTTCTTCCTTCTTCTCTCTTCCTTCTTCTCTCTTCCTTCTTCCCTCTTCCCTCTTCCCTCTTCCTTCTTCCTGACATCCGTTACATCCGTTACAGAATCCGTTGCCGAACTTCCCTCTTCTTTGAGATGTGAAATTCCCTAAAACTTAAAACTCGGTATGAATCTGAACCTAAATCAGTTTCTGCGATTCCCTCAATCCCGAATTGGGCGGTACTTAGCTCAAGTAACTGTCGTTGCTGTCGCTTACGCCGTGGGAGCGAGGCTAGCAATTTCAATTCAAGGTGTTAGTCCCTTTGCGGCCTCGGTGTGGCCACCCGCAGGAATTGCACAAGCTGGACTTTTATTGTTTGGGAGAAAAGTCTGGCCGGCCATAGTTTTGGGTACATTTCTGCTAAATTTGGTTAACCCAAATGAACAGATATTCGCGGTTTGGCTGGGAGGAAACGCCGGGGCAATTCTGCAAGCTGTTTTTGCAGTAACTGCCCTGCGCTGGATGGGGTTTCGTCCATCTCTCGCTCGCTTGAAAGATGTAGTTAATTTAATCTTGTTTGGCGGTCTAATTTCTACTCAAATCAGTTGCACGATTGGCGCGTTTTCCCTATATTTTGCGGGCAAAGTAGATTGGACAGAATATTTGTCGGTTCGATGGAATTGGTGGTTGGGAGACACAATGGGAGTTTTAATTTTAACTCCCTTAATCCTAATATTTTTTCGCCCTAAAGTAACCGCCGATCGTTTAAAAAGACAAACAGGCCACCAGCAAAGATATTTAATTTGGCGGGCAGTATGGTTATTATTATTAATTGGGGTGAGCTGGATTGTCTTTGTGTCGAAAAATGAAGCTTCTATTTCTAGTTATCCCCTGGAATATTTGCCGTTTCCTTTCATAATTTGGTCGGCGCTCCAATTCGGTCAACGAGCCGCTGTCCTAGCCTCGTTCATTGTCTCAAGCATCGCAATTATGGGCAGTTCTCAGGGAGGGGGGCCGTTCATAGCCAAAGCCGAAAATATCACTCAGGCTATCTTATTTTTGCAAGCTTTTATGGCTGTAGTTACAATTACCTCGCTGTTATTGGCAGCGACGGTAGCTGAACGCGCCGAGGCAGAAAATTCCCTGCGAGAAAGCGAAATAAAATATCGAGAATTGGTGGAAAATGCTAGCAGCATTATTATGAAATTGGATGCTGACGGCTATATTACTTTTTTTAACGAATTTGCCGAAATATTCTTTGGCTACACTCAGGAAGAAATCCTGGGTAAAAATGCAATGGGAACAATTCTTCCGCAGACAGACATCGAAGGGAATAACTTACAGTTGGTTTATCATGAAATTTTACAAAATCCCGATCGCTTTACCAGCTATGAAAATGAAAATATCCGGCGCAGTGGCGATCGCGTTTGGGTATCTTGGGCAAATAAACCGCTGGTTGGTTCAGCGGGAGAAATCCTGGGAATCCTCTGCATCGGCACAGATATCACCGATCGCCGAAAAGCTGAAATAGCGCTGCAAAAGCTGAATGAAAAGCTGGAAATCCGAGTTGAAGAGCGGACAAATGCCCTGAAACAAAGCGAACTTCAGCTACAGAAACAGAAATCGGCATTAATTGATTTAGCCAAAAATAAAGCGCTGAATCAAGGCGACTTAACAAAAGCGCTTCAAGAAATAACTGAAACTGCTAGCCGTACTCTGGAAGTTGCCCGATCGAGCGTCTGGCTGTACGATCGCACTAAATCCAAGATCGAGTGCCTGGATTTGTTCGATCGCGCTGTCAACCAGCACTCAGACGGTTTGGAATTAGCAGAAGCAGACTATCCTGTCTATTTCCAAGCACTGCGAGAAGAACGCGCAATTGCTGCCTTTGACGCGCAAAACGATTTTAGAACGAGAGAATTTGCGGAATCTTACCTAATTCCGTTCGGCATCACTTCCATGCTAGATACGCCGATTCAAATAGGCGGAGAAACAGCAGGAGTCCTCTGTTTAGAACACGTAGGAATGCCCCGCTATTGGACGATTGAAGAACAAAGTTTCGCTGTTTCTCTAGCAGACTCTGTAACTTTCGCAGTGGAAGCGCGAGAACGCCAGCGCGCTGAAGAAGCGCTGCGGCAAGCTGAGGCAAAATACCGCAGCATTTTTGAAAATGCGATCGTCGGCATCTTTCAAACTACTCCCGATGGGGAATATCTCAGCGTCAACCCTGCTTTAATTCGTATTTACGGTTATAGTTCCTTTGAAGAGTTGAAGGCAAATTTAACTAATATTAACCGCCAGCTATATGTATGCCCCCAACGCCGCGCCGAAGTCATTAAATTAATGCGAAAAAACGGCACAGTATCAGATTTTGAATCTCAAGTTTACCGCCAAGATGGCAGTATAATTTGGATTGCGGAGAATGCTTATACTGTCTGCGACGGACATGGAAATTTGCTTTATTACGAAGGTACTGTTCAAGATATCACAACTCGCAAACAAGCTGAGGCAGCTTTGCGCTTAGAACAAGAAAAATCTGACCGTCTCCTGCTCAACGTTTTACCGCAAGCGATCGCCGACAGATTAAAACAAGACCAAAGCATCATCGCCGATACTTTTTCCGAAGTAACAGTATTGTTTGCAGATATAGTCGGTTTTACCCAAATTAGTTCCCAAATTTCTCCACCGGAATTAGTTTCCTTGCTAAACGACATTTTTTCCACCTTCGATCGCCTAGCAGAAAAGCACGGATTGGAGAAAATTAAGACTATTGGCGACGCTTACATGGTAGTAGGAGGGCTGCCCATGCCCCGCAGCGATCATGCAGAGGCGATCGCACAAATGGCCCTTGATATGCAGCAGGCAATTATTGACTTCAGCAATACCCACAATCAAGATTTCAGCATCAGAATCGGCATCAACAGCGGCCCAGTTGTCGCGGGAGTAATCGGTATTAAAAAATTTATTTACGATTTATGGGGAGACACCGTTAACACCGCTTCCCGCATGGAATCCCACGGCTTGCCGGGGTGCATTCAAGTCACGTCGGCAATTTATGATATATTGCAGGACAAGTATGTATTTGAAAGTCGCGGCGCGATCGAAGTTAAAGGCAAAGGCGAGATGAACACTTATTTTCTTACAGGCATCAAGTTATAGCTGTAAGGAAAAAGGCTTTTCGGCTTCGCTCAGCATAAAAAGAAGGAAGAAGCAATATAATAACTCATGTTTCAGCAATTAAGAACATCCTAATATTCGCTGGCGGTTGCTATAGTTAGTTAAAAATATAACACTCAGTATGATTCCAAAAAAAAATCAGTTTCTGCGATTTACTCAATCTAGAAATTCGCAATACTTAGCAAAAGTAGCTGCCATTGCTTTTGCTTACGCTTTGGGAGGAAAAATAGCAATTTCAATCCCAGGCGTCAATACATTAGCTAGCTGCGTCTGGCCGCCGGCAGGAATTGCACAAGCTGCACTTTTATTATTGGGTCGGCGAGTTTGGCCGGGAATAGCTTTAGGCGTATTTTTGTTCGAGACTATCAACAAAATGTCATTTTTTAGTGCATTGTTAGCTGCGTTAAGTGCTTGCTTGCAAGCTTTTTTTGCATTTGCTTTGTTGCGAAGACTCAACTTTCGCTCATCACTATCTCGGCTCATAGATGTAGTCAATTTAGTCTTGGGCGGCGCTATAGTTGCCACTCAAATCAACTGCACTCTCGGCACGCTGCGCCTCTGTGTAACTGGTTTAGTTGACTGGAGCGAATATTGGAACATTCGATGGAATTGGTATCTCGGAGATACATTAGGAGTGTTAATCTTTACTCCCCTGCTGTTGATTATATACAACCACAAACCAGCGCCCCGCCCTTCACCAAATACAGCTTCTCAAACGATTCTCAATCGCATCGGTGCCGGAATATGCCTGCTGTTATTAGTAACAGTCAGTTGGCTAATCTACAACTCAAAAAGTGAAAGTAATCTCTCCGGTTATCCCCTCGAATACTTGCCATTTCCCTTAGTAATTTGGGCAACCATTCAATTCGGTCAGGTAGGGGCGGTTTTAGCATCTTTCATTGTATCCAGTATCGCCATTTGGGGCGGTTCTCAGGGAGGCGGGCCTTTTATTGCCAAAGCGGAAAATATCAATCAGGCAATCTTATTTTTGCAGGCTTTTATGAGCGTAATTGTAGTTACATCGCTGCTGTTGGCCGCCACTGTAGCCGAACGCGCATCAGCAGAGGATTCGCTGCGCCAAAGCGAAATTAAGTATCGGGAATTAGTGGAAAATGCTAACAGCATTATTTTAAAAATAGATAGGGCAGGAAATATTACTTTTTTTAACGAATTTGCACAGAAGTTTTTTGGTTACGATGAAAAAGAGATAATTGGCAAAAACGCCGTGGGAACAATTATTCCCCAGACAGATACAACAGGAAATGACTTGGCAGCAAAGTTGAGAGATATTTTGCAAAACCCAGAACAATACACGCGAAATGAAAATGAAAGCATCCGGCGCAGCGGCGATCGGGTTTGGGTATCCTGGGCAAATAAACCGCTGTTTGACGCGGCAGGAAAGTTCGCGGGAATGCTGGCAATCGGTACGGATATCACAGACCGCAGGCGGGCTGAAATGGCACTTTACAAGCTGAATGAAGAGTTAGAATTTCGAGTGAAAGAACGAACTAATGCTCTGAATGATACTTTAAGTGCACTGCGAGTGCAACAGGAACAATCAGAACGCTTGTTGTTGAATATTTTGCCTGAAGAAATAGCAAATCGGTTGAAGCGAGGAGACAGTACGATCGCAGACACCTTTGCTGACGTTACTGTCTTGTTTGCGGACATAGTAGGCTTTACTCAATTGAGCTCGCGAGTTTCTCCAACACAATTAGTAGCCTTGCTGAATGACATCTTTTCGACCTTCGACAACCTAGCAGAAAGGCACGGTTTGGAAAAAATTAAGACGATTGGCGACGCTTACATGGTAGTAGGAGGGCTGCCAATTCCTCGCCCGGATCACGCAGAAGCGATCGCAGAAATGGCGATCGATATGCTGCAGGCAATTACTGACTTCAGCAATATCCACAATCAAGATTTCAGCATCAGAATCGGCATCAACACTGGCCCGGTTGTCGCCGGAGTCATCGGAATTAAAAAATTTATTTACGATTTGTGGGGAGACACCGTTAACACCGCTTCCCGCATGGAATCTCACGGCTTGCCGGGGTGTATTCAGGTAACAGAGACAACTTATCAGCAGTTGCGAGAAAAGTATTCATTTGAAAACCGCGGCGCGATCGAAGTTAAAGGCAAAGGCGAGATGACTACTTATTTACTGAAATGCCGAAAATTGGTTTAGTAAAGGTTTTTCTCTAAAAGTAAGGGCGATCGCACGCTTGAGAGTGCGATCGCCCTTACTTTTACGCTAGCCAAGTTTTTTAAAGCTTGTACAGGTTAATTCCAGCTTCCTTCGCCATGATTTCCAAACCCTTGTGTTGCAAGGTTTTAATCGCCTTTGTAGAAAGGTGCAATCTTACCCAGCGCTTCTCCTGCGGCCACCAAACCCGCTTCCACTGCAAATTGGCGTCTTGCAATTTGTGAGTGCGGTGGTGCGAGTGAGAAACTGCAAAACCGTTATTCGCCTTCTTCCCCGTTAGCTGACATTTCCGTGACATACTTCCCTCCAGATTACCGTTTTTTGCGTGCAGCATTTCATTATACCCGAAGGAAGAAGGAAGAAGGAAGAAGGAAGAAGGAAGAAGGCTTGACTTATCCCTTTACCAATAGAAATAAACTCTTGCTCCCCCCCTTAGCAAGGGCAGGGCGGTTTCATTCTCACCAAAATCAGGCTTTTGTAGGGGCGGTGCCCCCGTGCCCGCCCCCACCCACAGACGATTTCACAGGCGTTTGGGACATGGGGGCAACCACGGGGGGATTGCCCCTACAAGAGAATGAAACAGCCCCCCCTTAGCAAGGGGGGGTTGGGGGGGGTAATTACATTGCACGTTCAGTCAATTTTGTCAACACTTGATTCGATCGCTCGACAAAATCCTTCATCCCTTCAGCATCGAAACCCTTCTGGGCCATCAAAGCCAAGTCGTAAACGTGGTGACAAATCATACTCGCCAACTCAGCCGACGGAGACTCCCCGCCGCCTTGAATAATCGCACCCTGACTCAAACTCGCCAGATTTTGAATCAGCGGGTGAGACGTATTCACCAGCAAAACGTGTTCTTCGGGGAATTCGGCCGCTTGCTGCTGCAAAAGCGCCGTCATATCCCGCATCCGGCGCAAAGCTTCCGGCAAAAGTACGATCGCAGGTGGCGTCGCCTCCGCAGAGTCAGACTTCAAAGCTTCTGTGCGAATGTTCACTTTCGGCTTGTTGAGAGCTTTTTGGAACATTTCTTGAACTTGTTCGCTGCGAGTTTTATTCGTCGCCGGATCGACAATTTCCGCTTCTTTCTCTTTGTCAATTAGCGTTTCGTCGATGTCGGAATCAACCCGCGAGAATTTGACATCTAAGTGTTCTCGTTCCAAGAAACTAATGAAGTGCGTGTCGATGAAAGAATCCATAAACAGCACTTCTAAACCTTGGCTTTTGTGCATTGCCACATAAGTTGCTTGAGACGCCGGATCTGTACAATAAAACACCCGATTTTCGTGGCGTTTTTGATTGCGTTCCAAATACTCTTTCAGAGTCGTGTAAGGCTGCGTCGAAGTAGAAGTTTCCGACTTCGGAGTTACATCTTGCCACAAATCTCCTTCCTCAGTTTGCACCTGAACTTCGGGCGTTACAGTTTCTGGCTTCTCGGCTGTTGGTTCGTAGGTGCTGCGGTAGATTAAGATATCTTCGACTTGCTTTTTGAACTTGTCATCGTTGAGAGTTCCAAACTTGACAAAAGTGCCGATATCTTGCCAGCAACGGATGTATTCGTCACGGTCGTCGCGGTAGAGTTCTTTCAGGCGATCGCCCACTTTTTTCGCAATATAATCAGCAATTCTCCGCACAGTGCGATTGCTTTGCAAAGAACTGCGAGAAACGTTCAGCGGAATATCGGTACTGTCAATAACTCCCCGCAGCGGCATCAAGAATTTCGGGATAATTTCTTCGCAGTGGTCGCTGACAAAAACCTGGTTGCAGAATAGCTTGATATTGCCTTGGGTAACATCGACATCCGGGCGCAGTTTTGGAAAGTAAAGAATGCCGTTGACAATAAAAGGATAATCTGTATTCAGGTGTACCCACAGCAGTGGCTCGTCTTGGAAGGGGTAAAGGTAGCGGTATAGTTCTAAGTAATCTTCTTTTTGCAAATTGCTGGCTGATTCCCGCCAAATTGCTTTGTGCTTGTTGAGTTCCTCACCCTCAAATTTGATGGGAACGGGCATGAAATCGCAGTAAGTTTTGATTAACTGCTTAATGCGAGTGGGTTCTACATATTCTTGTTCTTCATCTTGGAGGGTAAGAGTAATAGTAGTGCCGCGTTCCGTGCGGGAGGATTCTGATAGCTCAAAAGCGGGAGAACCGTCGCAAGACCAGTGTACTGCTTGGGAGCCTTCTTGGTAAGAAAGAGTATCAATGTCTACTTTCTTCGCCACCATGAAAGAAGAGTAGAAACCTAGGCCGAAGTGACCGATAATTGCGTCCTCGCCGCTGCCTTGGTATTTTTCAATAAATTCTTCTGCGCTGGAGAAAGCGACTTGGTTGATGTATTTTTTTACCTCATCGGCGGTCATGCCGATGCCGTTATCGGAAATTGAGAGGGTTTGGTTTTCTTTGTCGATCGCTATGTTGATTTGCGGTTCGCCCACCTCGCCGCTGTATTCGCCGGAACGAGAAACCATTTTGAGTTTAGCAATGGCATCGACGGCGTTAGAAATTAGTTCCCGCAAGAAGACTTCGTGGTCAGTGTATAGCGACTTCTTGATAATCGGGAAAATATTTTCGGTATGGATTGAGATTGTTCCCTGTTCTAAAACTGTCATAATTTTTCGCTAGGTATTTGTCGGTAATGAACCGTGATTAGTCATTGGTCATTGGTCATTGGTCATTAGTTATTAATTGTTAGTCGAGCTTAATTTTCCTGTTATACGTTGTTAGCTGCTAACTACTAACTACTAACTACTGACTACTGACTACTGACTACTGACTGAGGACTAATGACTATTTAATGATTTTCGGCGATCGTGCTCTCTTCTGCAAAAGGGATTACCCTAAAAAGATGATTCGGTTTCCCTCACCATAATTGAGCGAGAAGCCAATGGCTTACATCATGGGGAGGAACGCGGCGGCGGTTTCAACCGCCCTCAATATGCTAGAATTAAATTGCAAGTAAGAATAACCATCTACGTGAAGAAGTGTTTTATTAAGGAGAAACCCCGCTCGTTATCTCGTCTCGGCATGACCGTAGCCTGGGTAAACAAGTAATGGTGAACATGGAGCGTACCTATCTGGCGTTGTGATGGACTCTGAAAGTAAAACAAAAGTAAGCGCAATTGCAATACCTCTGGTAATGGTAGTTGTTTTGAGCGTGTAGAGGTGATTTGTCAGCACCTGTAAGACCTCCATTATAGTCTTATGAATCCCCCTCTATGAAAGG
The DNA here is from genome assembly GCF_036705125.1 of Microcoleus sp. B7-D4. NCBI lineage: Bacteria > Bacillati > Cyanobacteriota > Cyanophyceae > Oscillatoriales > Microcoleaceae > Microcoleus > Microcoleus sp. B7-D4. Next base: position 27,260 of record NZ_JAUBTT010000071.1, on the reverse strand, counting down.
GCTGGGGAGATGTCAAATAGTAGCTCACAAAGGCAACCGCAGCAGGAAAGTAGCGCCCTGCCCCAATTCGCTGCGGGCGCTGAGGCTGCCGCGGTGTGCCCGGGCGATGGTTTGGGCGATCGCCAATCCCAGTCCCGAACCGCCGGTATGGCGCGATCGATCGCTGTTGACTCGGTAGAATCGATCGAATATTCGCTCTAAATCTGCCGCCGCGATCCCAATACCGGTATCTTGAACCTGAACAATCGCCTCAATGTGATTGCAATCTAAAATAACTGTTACTTTCCCGCCCGCCGGAGTGTATTGAATGGCATTAACAATTAAATTAGCAACTAAGCGATAAAGTTGGTCGGAATTGCCGACAACATTTAATTGCTGTTGTACGCGCATTTCGGATGTTAGCGCTACCTTTGAGGCGATCGCCAAAGCTGCCAATTCCTCTACTAAATCGCTAACAAGGTCATTCAAACAACACAATTGAGGGCGATCGCGTATCGCTTGATTATCCATGCGAGCCAGTAGCAGCAAATCAGCCACTAACTGAGTTAATCGTCGGTTTTGGCGCTCTACAGTTCGCAAAATTTCCCGCGCCTCTTTTTCATCCAATTGAGGCGTCAACAGCGCTGATTCTACTGTCGCCTGCGAAGCCGCTAAAGGCGTCCGCAATTCGTGAGCAGCATCCGCTGTAAACTGTTGAATTTGTCGGTAGGAAGAATAAATCGGTTTCATTGCCAATCCTGCCAATAACCAACTAGCAAAGCCTATCAGAATCAATGCTGTAGGTAATCCTAATTTTAAAACCCATTTCACTGTACTGAGATAATCATTAAAGTCTTGTAGGCTCCGGCCAACTTGAAAATATCCCCAATCTTGCTGTGTTTGGGTGTGGAGCGCTACAGAAATTTGGTGAAAAACATTACCTTTAGTATCAGTTATCGTTTGCCAGTATTGGGAGTTGAATTCGGCTGGTAATTCTTCTGGATAAGCGCCGGCGGTAGCAATTAATTTCCCCGACTCATCAAATAAACGAATATAGTAATAGCCTTGGTTGATAGCGCTTAAAATATGGCGGCTTGGCAACTGTTCTTTAATGCCTTTAACTCCCATTAGGCGGAGGTTGGGCAACAGCTCATTGACTATTGGTTCTAGGCGTCCGGGCTGCTGCAATTTTGTTTCTAGGCTGTCGTGTAGCGTCCCCGCTACCGATTCTAATTCGCGGTCTATGGCTACCCAGTGAGCGTGGGCGATCGCCTTATATACGCCCAATCCCAGCAAGCTTAAAATCAAACCCATTACTGCTGCATAGGAAAGAGCTAATTGCCAGCGAGTTCGGTTAAAGAGTTTATTTTGATTCACATTGATTCGAGCGCTCTTTTTTAAGGTAAATATCCCAAGGTAAATAATACATTATTTTCTAATTGTACCAAGATTTCTGGATTAACTTCACCAATTTTATTTCGCAATCGTGTTTTATCCAAAACTCGCATTTGATGGCACAAGGCAACGGAATCTTGAGTCAATCCTCCCTCACCGCTGGGAATGAAAACAGATGAAGGGAGAGAGGCACGGCGCAGATTAGTTGTTAGAGGAATACTGATAACAGTAGTCGTGTATCTCGCAATAGTATCGTTCTGGAAAATAATTATGGGACGTACACCTGCCTGTTCGGAACCTTGCGTAGGATCGAGGGCTGCAATCCAGATTTCACCCCGTCTGACTGTCATGCCAAATCCTCATGTTTTAGGAGTTCTGCATATTCGCTCATTCCGAGTTCCGCAAGTTGTCGGTCTTCTTCGGCAAATTCGCTGTAGAGTGCAGCTAAGTTAGTTTCATCGATTGCTGGAATAGTAACTAATTTGGCACGAAATTTCAGGAAAGCAATAAATTCAAATACTTGTTTGAGTTGTTCTATATCGAGCTTTTCTAACTCTTGTTGGATTAAATCTTTCATGGCAGTCATTTTTCCGATCGAGTTTTCTATATTATAGCTAGATACTGGAAACGAGGTATATTCCCCCCGCCGTTGCCCCTACAGCTTTAATTTCTCATGCGGTATCCGACGCCGTGTACAGTTTCAATTAAATTCGCGCCGCCAACCGACTCAAGTTTGCGTCGCAGCAAACGCACTTGAGCTGCTACCACATTGCTAAAGCTATCTGCACTCGCCTCCCATAGCTGATTCCGAATTTGGTCAGTGGTGACAATTTGGTTCGGATGTTTCATAAAGTATTCTAGCAGTTGAAATTCTTTGTTTGTCAGCGAAATTATCTGGTTTTTGCCGTGGGTATCGACATGACAAGCAGTGCGATTTCCGCAGTCGAGAACGAGATTCCCTACTTGTAGCTGTTGGGGCTGAATTTGGGGCGATCGCCTTTGCAAAGCCCGCAATCTTGCTAACAGTTCCGCCATCCCGAACGGCTTGACTAAATAATCGTCAGCTCCGGCATCTAGTCCCGCAACTTTATCTTCCATTCGGTCTTTTGCTGTCAGCATCAATACGGGCAGTGCGCTATGTTTAGCACGCAATCTCCGCAGCAGTTCCAATCCCGACAATCCTGGTAGCAACCAGTCAAAAATAGCGAGGGTGTATTGCGTCCACTGGCTGTCTAAATATTCCCAAGCTTCATTGCCATCTAGGGCCCAATCAACTATATATTTTTCCTGCTTTAAGGTTCGCTCGATCGCTTTCCCTAAATCTGGCTCGTCTTCAACTAGCAAAACTCTCATAACTCTAATTTATAGCGGTAAATCCTTATACATTGTTAGCGATCGGCAGCATCTACCCCAATCTTTAAGCTCACATACTGAGATGAAATCAGCATGAAATCTTCTGACCGAGACTAATTGGATCGCAACCCCCCGGATTCATTCCAACGCGCAGGCTGACTGACGGGAATAAATCTAAAATCGATTGACTTCGCAGAAAAAGAGAACAGTTGAGAATAATTGACAACAAGCTGGTAATGTCTTATAATCAACGACGAGTAAATTTTTGAGAAAATTTTTCAATAAGTTATGACAGATTTATCCGATCGTCCCGCCATGAAAAAGCCGGGACGCTGGAGCCGCCGCCAACTGCTACAGCTAGGAATAGCTGGGGCTGGGGTAGCGGGCGGCGCGATCGCACTTCAAAACTTGACTCGCAAACCGACATCAGTTGCGAGAATACCGCCCATGCCCGCAGATGCACTCACCGTCAGCAATATCAACCCGATGCAAATTGCACGGGATTTTGATTACGGCACGGTGACGCGCGAAAACGGGCGCACGGTACGCGAATTTCGCCTGGAAGCTAATACTTCGATCGTCCAACTTAACAGCGCCGTCACTTTCAACACCTGGAACGTGAACAATCGCGTGCCGGGGCCGACGTTGAGGGCAACTGAGGGCGATCGTATCCGCGTCATTTTTTATAACAAAGCCGGACATTCTCATTCGCTGCACTTTCACGGAATTCATACCAGCGAAATGGATGGCGTTAAACCAGTGAAAAACGGTTCGGTATTTATTTATGAATTCGATGCCCATCCCTACGGAGTGCATCTTTATCACTGCCATATTGCTCCTGTCACTCGCCATATCGGTAAAGGACTTTATGGTATGTTCATCATCGATCCGCCCAAACCCCGTCCTCCCGCCGATGAAATCATGTTAATCATGGGGGGATATGACGTAAACGAGGACGAAAAGAATGAAATTTACGCTTTTAACGGATTGCCAAACTATTACATGAACCACCCTATTTCTATCTATAAAAATCAGCTAGTTCGGCTTTACGTTCTCAACCTGATTGAGTACGAAGCAGCAGTAACGTTCCACTTGCACGGTAATTTTTTTGACGTATATCGCACGGGAATGACTTTAACTCCCAGTGAAAGAACTGATGTGATCACAATGGGAGTAGCTGAAAGACATATTTTAGAATTTACCTACGGCTACGCCGGAAAATATATGTTTCATCCCCATCAAGATGCGATCGCCGAAGCTGGCTGCATGGGTGTATTTGAAGTCATCACTTAAACCAAATCCTGCTACCAGGGTGCGCCGATTCAAATAAAGTATGAAATTATTTGACAAGCTCGATCGCAAATAGGTAGAATAAATAACTCGCAAATAATTGAGAATCTTTCTTAATAACTTGTGAATCAAAATGCACATAACGTAAAAATTAGCAACAGCCATGTTATCAACATTTCGTTTATTACTCACATCTTGCACCCTTCTTAAGAACAGGCAAGATGCCTGTTCCACAAACAATGACTTTTCTTGTGGGGTGGGCGTCCCCAAGAACAGGCAAGATGCCTGTTCCACAAACAATGACTTTTCTTGTGGGGTGGGCGTCCCCAAGAACAGGCAAGATGCCTGTTCCACAAACAATGACTTTTCTTGTGGGGTGGGCGTCTCGCCCGCCCGTAGCAGGGTTGTTGCAAATGTTGCAAGATATCGTTTATTATCTACCGCCGCTGCTACAGCCATCCTCGTTGCTCTGGCCGGTTGCGTTTCCCCCACAGCCAGCAACACCGACAGCACACCCTCACCCGCTGCTACAGCCAGTCCCGCAGCCACAAGCGGTCACAGCGGGAATCACGGCGGCAAAGGCGGCATCAACATCAATACTGCCATTCTTTCAGAGTTAGATAAACTCGAAGCCAAGTTAGGAATACCGGCACTTTCTAACAAAATTCAAGCCAGCCGTCCTTACGGGAAAGTCGAAGAATTGGTATCAAAAAATGTCATTACTCAACCCCAATTCGACGAAATTAAAGACATGGTGACTATTGAAGATGTCGTCCTCACAGGTGAAGCCAAAGATGTAGACTTCATGACTAAAATGGGATTGATGAAAGGGCATCTTATCGTAGCAAAAGAACTCTTGGATCAAGGCAAACCAGACCAGGCAGAACCTCACATCGGGCATCCAGTCGAAGAAATTTATGCCGATGTGGAAGATCAGCTAAACGAGCGTAAAATTCCCGAATTTAAGACTACTTTAATTAAATTGCAGGATTTAGTTAAAGCGGGTGCAAAAGACCCGGCTCAAGTGACTGCGGAATTTGACACATCGATGCAAGCTGTAGATGGAGCAATTGCCGCTCTTCCCGAAGCGCAGCGAAAAGATCCGAAATTCGTGCTGCAAGTGATTAACGGCTTGCTGGATACAGCTAATTCCGAATACGGAGCGGCAGTTGCTAACGGCAAAATTTCCGCAATTATTGAATATCAAGATTCGCGGGGTTTTGTCATGTACGCGGAAAACCTGTACCAAGATATCGCCGAGCAAGTGGCTAAAACTAGCCCGGAAATTGACAAAGCAATTGTTGCCAACATGACTGAACTGAAGACAAATTGGCCAACGGCGATCGCACCCCCCGCGCCCGTAAAAACAACCGAAGAAGTCACCAAGCTAGTTAAAACTATCGAAAGCGACAGCCAAAAAGTTCTCAAACCAGCCTCCTAAAAAATCACTTCTCATCAAGAGCGGTAATTGGTAAATAATCTGCCAATTACCTCGCTCCTTAACCACTCCCATTCCTACCATAAAAAAATGAATTTTGGCGAAGCATTGCCCACCTTTGTAATTACTCTCCGCGAAGGAGTCGAAGCCGCCTTAGTTGTCGGCATCGTTCTAGCTTGCCTCAAAAAATCAGGACAAAGTTATTTAAGTCCTTGGGTTTTCGGCGGTGTTGGGGTTGGACTTATTGCCAGCGCTTTGATAGGTGTACTTTTCGGCTGGACTATGCAAATTTTGTCCGCATCCAATCAGCCTTTTGCACCGATTATGGAATCGCTGCTAGAGGCCACCTTTGGGGTTATAGCAATAGCAATGCTGAGCTGGATGCTGATTTGGATGACTAAGCAAGCGCGATTTATGAAAGCCGAAGTCGAAGGCGCTGTGAGTGCCGCCTTAACGCAAAACTCTCATGCCGGTTGGGGCGTATTTAGTTTAGTTTTTATTGCCGTTTTGCGCGAAGGGTTTGAAACTGTTTTGTTTGTCGTCGCCAAGTTTCAACAAGGCATTATTCCAGCCATCGGCGCTTTGGGAGGAATACTTTCAGCCACCGGACTTGGTGTCCTGCTGTTTAAATGGGGAGTCAAAATTAATATCCGCCTGTTTTTTAAATATATGGGCATTTTATTGCTCTTCATTGTAGCGGGTTTAGTGGTATCTACTTTGGGATTATTTGACAGCGCGGTGAATATTTTATCGCAAGCAAATCGCGAGTCAGCAGCGCTGTGTTTCTATTACGAAAGATTTACTAAAATCCACTCTTGTATTCTCGGCCCAATGGTCTGGAATACCTCGAAACTGGTTCCAGAAGACAAGTTTCCCGGTTTGCTGTTGAGTGCGTTGTTTGGCTACACGGATAAGCTCTATGTCGTGCAGGCGATCGCTTATTTCGTCTTTTTAATTACCGTGGGCGGGATTTATTTTCAAAGTTTGGCGGGTCGAGTGTTTTTCCCGTTCAAAAAAAACTCAGGTAACGAAATAAGAAATTAAGTGCGATCGAAACGCGATCGGCTTTGTAGTCGAAATGCAGGAGGCAGTTGTTTGTGGCTAATAACTAATGCGCTCCTAAGTTAGAGCGCATTAGGAAATCAGCCATCTATTGATTGAAGGTAAAACGACCGTCAACTTTTTCTCCCTTAATATCCGCTATCACTTTCACTGGATATTGTCCGGCTTCTGTACCTGGAAAAATCCCGTAGTAATGTTTGCCCTCAGCGTCGTATTTGAGTTCCATAGTTTGTAGTTTTCCATTCGCTAACTGCACTTGAGCGATGACTTTGGCGTCGGTAACGGGTTCGCGTTTGTCCCCTTTTTTCAAATAAAGATCTAAGTGAGTTCCGGTTGCTTGTTTCTGAGTTATAAACTCTAAGTAATAAGCTCCAGACTCGACAACTTGACCTCCTTGAGATGTTTTCGTATGCTCTGTTTTAGCTGTTGCTGCCGGGGAAGCATTTGGAGGTGAAGGCTCAGTTTGAGAGGCTGCTGGATTGGATGTCGGGCTGTTATTTGGATCGCTGGCTTTCTCGCCTTGACTGCAAGCTCCCAAAAACAGCAATCCAACACTACCTAGAACAATTAAATTTGACTTAAGCGATTTCATTTGTTTGACTCCTTGCTGACTGACAATAATTGGAAAATATCACACATTAACTACCTTGCCGTCTTCAATAACTGGCTGAGGTTGTTGAGGTCGTAAAAAATGCCAAAATTGAGCATACAAAGCTGGCAAAACTAACAGAGTTAAGGCTGTAGAAGTAAATAACCCTCCTAAAACTACGACTGACAGCGGTTGCAAAATTTCCTTTCCCGGGCCGCCTTCTAAGACTAAAGGTGCTAAACCCAAAGCTGATGTTAAAGCGGTCATCAGGATAGCGTTTAGCCGTTCCATCGAGCCTTTAATAATTGCTTCCTTAAAAGCCATTCCCTCGGCAAATTTAGTGTTGTAGTTGTCTACTAATAACAAGCCGTTGCGGGTGGCAACGCCAAATAAAGTGACAAAGCCAACCAGGGAAGCTACAGAGATGATGCCGCCAGTCAAAGCTACCGCAATTACTCCTCCTACTAATCCGATCGGCAAATTAATCATAATCATAGCAGTTGAAGGAATTGACTTGACGGACAAGTACATCAATACTGTAATTACCAAAAAGGCGATCGCACTAAATATCATAATATTTTGCGAAGCTCTTTGTTCTGCTTCAAATTGACCGCCGTACTGGATAAAATAGCCAAAAGGCAACTGCACCTCTCGTTTGACTTTAGCTTGAATTTCATTCACAACCGATCGCAAATCCCTACCTTTAGCATTCGCCGCCGCCACAATCAACCGGGAAACATTCTCGCGGTTAATCGTATTTGGCCCCGTACCGTATTTAACAGTCGCAACTTGGGCGAGGGGAATCTTGTTGCCGCTTGGAGTATCAACCAACAAATTCTGAATAGTTTCTAGGTTGTTTCTGGCTTCAGCCTGCAACCAAACAACTAAGTCAAAAGTTTGCTGAACCTCCAAAACTTGAGAAACAACTTTGCCGTTTAAAGCGGTCTCAATTATTTCAGAAAGCTCTCCGATTTTCAAACCGTATCTACCCGCAGCTTGGCGGTTAAACTTAATTTGAATTTGTGGCACTGGCACCTGCGGTTCGAGTTGCAAATCCACAATGCCTTCCACTGTTTTCATTTGCTCTTCAACTTTGGCACCGATGCTGCGAAGTTGATCCAAATCCGGGCCAAAGATTTTGACAGCAATCTGACTTCTGACACCAGATAAAACCTCATCCATCCGGTGAGAAATAAAACCGCCGATATTTGGTGCAACTCCCGGCAATTTACCAAACTCCTGCCGCAGCGCTTCCAAAGTTTTTGGCCTGTTTTTCATGCCCTCCTCGCTTAAACCAATATCAATGTGAGCCAAATTAACTCCCGCAGCATCAGCATCACCCGGAGCTCTGCCCGATCGCACTTGCACGTATTCAAACCTGGTATCATCCTTAAGTGCATCTTCAATAGCAAAAGCAGCGCTATCTGTTGTCTCCAAAGACACCCCCGGATAAAGCATAATAGTATTCACCAAAGTTTGCTCCTGAAACTCTGGCAAAAACACCCGTCCAAAGGAAGGCAAAATAATTAATGCAGCCACCATGCTAGCAGCCGCTAAAGCTAAAATAATCCCCGAATAGCGCATTGACAAATTTATCGAAAAATGATATATACGCTTGCAAAATCTCGGCAGCCAAGGTTCCGCAGCACTCATGCGTTTGGTAGGCAACAAGATAGCACAAAGGGCCGGAGATATTAACAGCGATTCCAGACTAGAAATCACAACAACTACCAAATAAGTAATCCCCATCGGCGTAAAAATTCGACCTTCTACACCGGGCAAAGTAAAAATTGGAGAAAAAACAACAATCCCAATAACAGTCGCTCCAATTAACGAATCGCGCACCTCTTGACTGCCATCAAAAATCACATCCATCACCGGGCGAGGATGAAGAGAAGCCTTATTTTCTCTCAAATTGCGGTAGGTATTTTCGGCATAGACGATCGCATCGTCGATCGCAGTGCCGATCGCCACCGACAAACCCCCCAAAGTCATCGTATTTAATCCCAGCCCCAGCCAATTCATCGCCAGCAGCGCCAACAGCCAAGTCAGAAAGAAATCCAGCAAAACAACCGCGAGAGTGCGCCAATTCATCAAAAACGGGATGAGAATAAGGGTGACAATGATACTGCCTTCAATTAAAGCCGATCGCACATTCTCCACCGAGGAATTGATATACTCTTCCTGGCGGAAAGTCACAGTAACTTTAATATCTTTGGGCAGAGCTTGCTGCACCTCAGCCATTGCTGCCTCAACTGCTTTCGTTACCGTCGGAGTATCAGCAACTGGCTGTCTGTTTACCATCACAATCACAGCTTTTTTGCCGTTAAAACTGCCATCGCCCCGCTTGATTGCAGCACCAATCTTGACCTCAGCCACATCACTAATTCTGACGGGTGTTCCGTGGCGAGAGTCGATCGCCGATTGCTGCAAATCTTCCACAGACTCAATCCGCCCCACCCCCCGGATTAAAGTTTCTCGATCCGGCGTAATTAAATACCCCCCCGGCGCGTTAACATTCGCAGCCGCCGCCGCTTCAGCTACTTGCTGCAACGACACATTAAAAGCTTTTAACTTGGCAGGTTCTACTAATACTTGATACTGCCTTTCTTCGCCGCCGTATGCCACCACTTGAGCAACGCCTGTCACTGCCAAAAGCCGATTTGTGACTTGCCAATCAACCAGACGGCGCACTTCCATCAAAGGAGTAGTTTCCGAGGTAAAAGCATAGGTAATAACAGTGCCGACAGGAGAAGTTGTGGGAGAAATTTGCGGTGTTTCTACCCCAGCCGGGAGTTTGCTTTGAGCTTGCTGCAACCGTTCTGTTATCAACTGGCGCGCTTGATAAATTTCAGTTCCCCAATCAAAGATTACCTTAACCGAAGAAAGGCCCACAGCGGAAGACGATCGCACTGCTGTTACCCCAGGAGTTCCGTTAATCGCACTTTCGATCGGTAGTGTTACCAAAGACTCGATTTCTTCCGGCGCGAGCCCCGGTGCTTCCGTCTGAATTTCCACCTGCGGGGGTGCAAAAGGAGGGAAGACATCAAGGGACATTTGGGGGATGATATACAATGTCCAAAGACTAACAATAATGGTGGCGACAACGACTAGCCAGCGGCGGTTAATTACCCATCTAAGAATAGTGCTGAACATTTTATGATTTTATAGAGGTGATGACTACCAGCCACCGTTGGGCGATCGACCATTTAACAATAAAATTTAGCCAATATTAAATGCTCCGGCTGCCGTAGCTTTTCCCGCGATTCCTTGGCTGAACAGTGTTAAATAGCCATTCTATTTAGCTTGACACCCAAAAATGAAATTAGGATGAAATATTTTAACTTTCAACCCGAATTCATAAGTCATGTAAAATCTATAATCTAAAATCTAAAATCTAAAATGATATAACCTGCGTTGCTATTTTTGACAATGCAGCTTACAACAATACTCACATCTTGCACCATTCTCAATTACTTGTTTAGGAACAGGCTTTTCGGCCTGTTCCACAAGAAAACTCATTCTTTGTGGAACGGGCATCTTGCCCGTTCTTGACAATAGTGCAAGATATCAGAATAGTTATTATGCAAGCACCAAAACACTCCTCACAAACTCTAGAAAGCATTGGCGAAATAGACTACAATCCAGTACCGCCAAAGCGCTCGGAACGGGTAATCATGCGCGCTCAGTTCAAAGGGCGTAAAAAACCTCTGCCGTATATTTTCGATGAAGAACGATCGTAGAGCCTTTCTGGGTGCAGGTAAATTAATCAACTATTTTGCAAAATAGGGATGTACCCTTTTGACTTACTTCAAAAAGATGAACTTGCCATTATTTCCATCTACATCCATCTTGATTTGAGCAATGTAAAACTGGCTCTGTACAACTTCACCTTCAGGGGTAAAGGAAATTTCACCGAGAGGGGTATTGTACTTTCCAGCTAGGATTTGCTGATTCAGCTTTGTGCGTAACTCTGCCAATGACAACACGCTGAGTTTGGTTTTACTATCCAAAGCTTTCAAGGCTTCCACGAATACTTGTACGGCAGTGAAGGCTTGAGCACTAAACTGCGGTGGTTCCTTCTTGTTTTGCTTTACATAAGCATCGCGGAAGGCAGCATTGATTTCGCCGGGGGCTTCGGGACTATAGGCTTGAGCAATGATAATACCATCGCAGAGTGCTTGACACACCGAGAAGATATTAGACGTGTTCAAACCATTGCCGCCAACGATGGTACCTTGATAACCCAGTTCCCGCAGTTGCCGGATCGAGTTACCCCCATCGGCTGCCAATCCTGAAATAACAACTAAGTCGGGTTGGAGAGCGAGTGCATTACCAATTTGAGCTTGGAAGTCCGTGTCAGTAGTTTGGAACTTTTGGACGGTGACGATATCAAGCCCTTGGTTTTTAATCGCTTGCTGGAAAATTTCTGTCTCCGATGTGGTGAAAGCGTCATTTTGAGCATAAAAGACAGCGACTTTTTTAATCTTAGGATTAAGCTTAAGCGCTGCCTTTACTGCATTGGGAGCTACAAGCGAAATAGGTGCAGAGACACGCGCAATATACTCACCAATCTCAGGAATCCCTTTGGCAGTATTCGATGCGCCAATGACTGGCAATTTTGCTCGTTCTGCGATTGGATTGGCACTAAATGCCTGCTGAGAAGACGATGGCCCAACAATGCCAACCACTCGATCTTGATTAATTAGAGTTTGGAAGGCGTTGATGGCTCCTGCTTCATCTCCTCCAGTGTCTTGAAACACCATTTTAATAGGAGTACCATTAACACCTCCCCTGTCGTTGAAATATTTCTCAGCAATTTTGACACCACCCACTGATTCCTGAGCTAAAAGAGCATAGTTGCTGGTTTGCGAGAATGCTGCTCCAATTGGAAGGGCAGTAGCTGAATTGGGTGTAGCTGCTGCTGGTGTATTGCTCGGAGTATTAGTGGTGGTGGTGGTAGGTTGATTGGTTTGACTACAAGCAACAACCAGTATAAAAGTGATGAACGAGGTGAGAATGTGAGTAAAGATACTTTTCTTAAACATCTTAGGACTTCCGCAGTGAGTATGTGCAACTACAATAGTCCTGAACATTTAGTTAGGTAATTGGTAATTGGTAATTCTATCTTACTCCGAACTTTCGCCAACTGGGATAAGGCGAAACTAGCCAGCGGCGGTTAATTACTCATCTAAGAATAGTGCTGAACATTTAATAATTTGGGAATTGGGAATTGGGCATTGGGCATTGGGAATTGGGAATTGGGCATTGGGCATTGGGCATTGGGCATTGGGCATTGGGCATTGATAAAAACAACTATCCGTGTATCCGTTACTTCCGTGTCGTGCTGTTACTTCAAACTCTTGACCGAAAGCATCCAGGATACCCGCCACGTGATTCATTCCTTCGCAGACTCAGGACCCAGAAATAACAAACCTGTATTCGATGAAACTTGCCGAACGTATTTATCCGTGGGGTCAATGCTTCAATCTAAAATCTAAAATCTAAAATCTAAAATCGATTGACTTCTGTCTCTGCATTTTTAACGTGATGGTTGTCATTGTGTAACAGCAGTTCATTGTCCAACGCCGATGTAGAGGCGGAAAAACCATTATTTGCAGCATTGTTTCCAGGAGCCGCTGCTATTGCTGGCAATTTGCGCCGATTTCCCCACAACACGCCGGCTGTGAAAGTCAGGGATGCGATCGCAACTCCTCCCCCTATTCCCGCCCACCATAAAGACACGGGTAAATTATTAAAATTAACCTCTGTTGCCTTGGGATTTGCGTCTTTCTTTTCCTCGTCTTTTGATGGCTTGCTGCCACCCCGCAAAGATTGTGCGTAAAGTTGAGGTGCTCGCTGCGTTACTATCAAATCTCCCTCGAATAAACCCCTCTTCACTTCAACTAAATCTCCGGCCGTTTGACCGAGTTCAATTTCAACAGCTTGATAAGCATTGCCATTTTGGACGTAAACGGTTTTTTTACCGCTAACATCCACTACCGCCGCACTGGGAATTGCTAAAATATTTGTTGCAGTTTTGTCGGTTAAAATCTCCAACTCCGCAAACAGTCCGGGCTTTAATTCACCGTTAATATTATCTAGTTCTGCTTTCACCGGCACCACCCGCGTTTCTCCTGACACGGATGACCCAATTAAGGCGATTTTTCCCTTGAAAGTGCGATCGGGTAAATTAGCGACTTTTACCCTCACTTCCTGACCCTGTTTTACTTTATTCAGGTCTTTTTCGTAAATATTGGCTGTGGCAAAAACGCGGCTGTCATTTAACAGACTCATCAACGGTTTTTCAGCGTTTACTGACTCTCCTGGGGTGATTTCGCGATCGGCTACCGTCCCGGAAATCGGAGCAACTACGGTAACGAGTCCTCGATCGTTGGCAACAGTTCCTAATTGTTGGAGTCGCGCTTGATAGGCTGCGTCAGCCAAGCGAATCCGCGACTGAGCGACTTCGACGGCAGTTTTGCCGCGTTTGAGTTGGTTCTCGGCTTCTAGGACTTCCCGGCGGCTCTGAGCTCTGGTAAGTTGAGCTTTTGCTTCCGCTACTCTGCCTTGAGATTCCCGCAATTCCCGCATTGGGAGGTCTACTTCGGCTTGTTTAATTTCGGTTTGGGCTTTGATAACTTCTGGACGGCTTTTTGCCTTAGCAACAGCGGCTTTTGCTTCGGCGAAGTGGGCTTGCGATTCCAGCATTGTGCGCCGCGCGATCGCCCCTGATGCCACTAATTCTTTGTCGCGATCGAACTGTTCTTTGGCAACAGTTAATTCTGTTTCTGCCCGTGCTATTTCGGCTTGCGCTATTTCAACTTGACGCTGATAGTTTTCTTTAGCGGCTTGTACAACTGAACGCTTGTTTACTAATTCTTGTTCTTGCTGGTACTGCTTAGTTACCGCTGCCAATTGGGTTTGGGCTTGGGCGATTTCTGCTGCGGATATTTGACTTTGGCGATCGTAATTTTCTCGTGCTAGTTTGAGATCGCCTTCCGCTTGCTGCAAATCTGCCTCAGCTTCGGCACGTTTCGAGAGAGATTCAACCCGCAACTGTCCTAATTCTGAACTCGATAAAACCGCCACCGGTTGACCTTTTGATACTTTGTCCCCAGGCTTAACCAGCAACTCTACTACTTTCCCAGCAACAGGAGCCGTAACTTCAACTTTTTCGTTGGGTAAAGTTTCAATTTGTCCTGTGGTTTTGATGCCGATATCTAGTCGCTGGCGGGAGGCAGGGGAGACTTTAATACCTAATCGTTTTGCTGTTTCGGCATCGACAGAAATAGCAGCAGGAGTTTCAGTTGTTTCGCCGCTTTGGTGAAATTCATCTCCGTGGCCAGCGTGGGCAAAAACAGCGGCAGGAGAACTTAGCAAAATTAGGCTGAACAAACTTCCCGAAAAGCTGCTAATAATTGCCGGATATTGAGCATATTTGTGGAATATCATCGTTGGCAATGTCCTTGAAATCAGGTTGAGTGCCACAGGTTTAGCAGTTGGTATTTTGCCAAGGTAAGTAAGTGATACCCATTAAGTAAAGTTACTTATTAGCATTTTCCAAGAAGCGACTGCTAAGCAATGACCAAGAGCTAGAAATGCTCTACTCAACCTAGTATTTCACGGTCAAATGAAATTAGGATGAAATTTCGCCTCAGCAGCCCAGATACCCACCGGCTGCTAAAATACCCATATAAGTTGCGCCTAGTGACAAGCGATTTGGCTGTAGATTTTTTGCCGGTTTTTTTATCTCTGCTGGCGCTGCAATTTCGTTGGTCAATGCGCTCACTAGCTCATCTACGGCTGCATTTGATTTATAAGTGGTGTTTAATTCCAAGCTATTCAATATCATAAACTACCCTCTCTATCTATCTAGCTTTTTGCTGACCTATCTACTACTTTAGAGGTATGGCTGAGCAATTGTCTACAGTATTCTTACGTAACTTTCTACTACTTTAGAGCTAGGGCGGCTCAATTATCTACAGTCTGTGTAGGTACTCTCAGGAAACTGAGGTGGAGTCAGACCAATGCTGACAGCCACAGTCAAGCTACATTACTTTGTCTACCAAGGTTGTCGCCACTTTTTCATTTGCTCAATTTCTTGCTTTTGTGAACCAAGTATTTTCTTAACTATCGAACTACTGTGATTAAGGTCACTTATTTTCATGATTTTGGTCACGTTTTGTTGAGGTGAGCTAAATTACTTTTTGTACCAAGCTTGCCGCCACTGTTTCATTTGCTCAATTTCTTGCTTTTGCGAAGTCAGAATTTCTTGAGACAATTTCTTCATTTCCGGGCGTTTTGACTTCTTCAAAGCATCTTGGGCCATCACTAAAGCTCCTTCGTGGTGAGGAATCATCGCATTGATAAATCGCAAGTCAAATTGGTCGTCAGCCGCCCCTAAATCCATGCTCATCATCATGTGGTGCATTTGTTCGGGAGTCATGGCCATCATGCGACCCATTGGAGCCTGATAAGCCATCGGGGTACTGCTGGCTTTGGGATACCAAGTTTTTCGCCACTCTTTCATTTGATTGATTTCGCGGTTTTGAGCAGCAATTATATCAGTGGCAAGTTTTTTCATTTCCGGGCGTTTAGATTGTTTAAGCACATCTTGAGCCATTTTTACAGCACCTTGATGGTGTACTGTCATGCCATCAATAAATCGCAAATCGTAGTCGGCATCAGCAGGGCCTAAATCCATTGACATATCGTGATTCATGCCATGATGCTCCATGCCACCCATGCCACCGCCTTGTGCCACGTTTTGCTTGTTGTTTGCTTCGGTTGCAGCCGTAACATTTGGGGCGGGAGTTTCACTGGAAGGGGCATTTGAACAAGCTGCAAGCACTCCGCTGGTTAAAGCGGCTGTGGCGGTCAACATCAGCGCTGCAAAGCCTGTTTTTAATGAAATTGGTTTCATAGAGCTTATATCCTTAAAACTGCCATTTATCTTCAGCTTTCCACATATAAATGAAATTAGGATGAAATTTTTGCTGCGAACTTGTAAAGAATTATTGCTCTGCCGTCGATCGCACTCAAAGTTAAGATTTACAGAACTGCTTTGTAAAACTTACCTAAACTTCTCTAAACTCATTTTTAGACACAGTTTGTGCTTACTTCCTACGCTGTTGGGTAGACGGCTAATCCCAAGATAAGTAGGCTATCCCCCTCAAGCCGAGGGTTCCCAATTTAAAATATTTAGACTTGCGTTCCAGTCCCGATCTAAAGATATGCCACAAGCAGGACAGTCAAAAGTCCGAATGCTTAGTGGCATATCTTTTTTGGTGCCACAATTGGAACAAGTCTTGGTACTAGGAAACCACTGGTCTACCAATACTAAATTAGCTCCATACATTTGACACTTGTAGTCAAGTTGACGTTTGAACTCGTAGAATCCAAGGTCAGATATTGCTCCAGCTAACTTGTGATTCGCCATCATTCCATGAACGTTTAAGTTCTCAATCTTAATTAACTTGAATGTTTTAGCTAAGTAAGTTGTCAACTTGTGAAGGAAATCTAAGCGAATGCGAGCTATCCGCGCATGGAGTCGGCTGATTTTACTGTAGGTTTTACGCTGGTTTTGAGAGCCTCGCACCTGCTTTGATGCTTTGCGCTGCAAAGTGGCAAGCTTGGTTTTCGCACTGGCTATCAACGGCTTTGGTGCATCAAAAGTTTGCTGGGTTGACAGCGTGGCAAAAGACTTAATACCGAGATCTATTCCTACAGAACTTTCAGACGGCTGAACAGGTAGGCGTTCTGCATCAACGCAAAAGGAGACTTTCCCAGCGATTTCCTTCTTTTGAAATCGTGAAAGTTTGAGAGAGGAAGCTACATTCTAGGGGTTCAAAAAGCCTAAAAGTTCCCAATGTAGGAATCTTAATCGTTCTGCCAGCAGTTAGCAAAACTTTGCCGTGAGACGAATCGACCGTAAAAGATTGACCGTCCCTGCGACTAGCGAATCTTGGATGACCTGCTTTCCCAGAACGGTAGCGACTAAACGCATCTTTGAGATCGATCAAAGCATTTTGGTAGACTCGGCTAGACAATTGGTTCATCCAAGCAAATTCAGGCTTTTTCTTGACATGGTTGGTGAGAACTTTCTTGACTTCGTTGATCACCTTCGAGTCGGTAAATTTTCCCTCGCCATACATTTGAGTCCGCAAGCTCAACCCAAAGTTAAAAACTACGCGCCGGAACCCTGCGTGTTTCGCCATCAAGGTCGCTTCCTTGTTATTTAATTTGAGCGCTCGTTTAATGGCAAACATAAAACTTCCTCAATGGCGATTAACTATGGACAAGTTTAGCAAACTATTTGACACTTAAGTCTTACTCACAACCTAATTATGTAGGGTGCACAGTGCGCGCCTTACCCCTATGGATAGCGTGTCAAACCAGTTTTTTCAGAATTCCTGATTTATTTTGCAATTCCCCTTGACTCTCCTGTGGACTGGAGACTTTACAATAAAGTTAATTCATTGATTGAGCAGAGTAGTTTCTGCTGAGGTTCAAATTATGACTTTACAGCTAAAAGTGCCTAAGATGGCTTGTTCTGCTTGTGCGACTACAATCACAAAAGCAGTCCAAGCCATTGACTCAGCCTCAACGGTTGAGGCGGATCTCAAGACAAAATTGGTCACGATTCAAACCGCTAAGTCGGAAAGTGAAGTTAGGAAAGCGATCGCATCGGCGGGCTATCCAACAAGTCAATTTTAGATTTTAGATTTTAGATTTTAGATTTACTTGCAGCTTTGAATCTGGGAGATTTAACAAGAGTCTAAAATTTTTGATTCTCCACGACAGGAGTACGTCGCACGTTATCCGTTTTTAGGCGAGGTCCTTTGAAGACATAAGGTAACTTTATAATTTAGGAGGGCATCTATGGACAATCTCACACTTAAATTGCGGGGCATGAGTTGTGCTTCTTGTGCTTCCTCTATCGAACAAGCAATTCAATCTGTTCCCGGCGTAATTGAGTGTCATGTCAATTTTGGGATGGAACAAGCAACCATCCAATACGACTCCAAGCAAACCAACTTAGAAACAATTCAATCTGCTGTTGATGATGCGGGATACGAAGCTTTGCCGCTTCAAGAAATGGCTGCGCCAGAGGATGATTCCGAACAAGCCGATCGCAAATCTGAATCTCAAACCTTGCAGCGGAAACTCTGGACAGCAGGTATCATCAGCATCCTGCTAGTTGTGGGCGCTATTCCAGCGATGACCGGCTTGCACCTGCCATTTATTCCCGCGTGGCTGCACAATTATTGGCTGCAATTAGTGCTGACATCACCCGTACAATTTTGGTGCGGCAAATCGTTTTATGTGGGAGCTTGGAAATCCCTAAAACGGCGTGTAGCAACAATGGATACCCTGATTGCCTTGGGTACAAGTGCTGCTTACTTTTATTCTGTATTTGTGACATTTTTCCCAGGTTTATTCACAGCCAAAGGTTTAAATCATGGCGTTTACTACGAAGTTGCGGCCAGTGTTATCGCCTTAATTTTGTTGGGAAAAACCATAGAAAATCGGGCGAAGGGAGAGACTTCCGAAGCCATTCGCAAACTCATGGGTTTGCAAGCAAAAACTGCTCGGATAATTCGCAACGGGGAAGAGTTGGAAGTGCCGATCGCCCTAGTGGAAATTGGCGACATCGTGCAGGTGCGGCCGGGAGAGCAAATCCCCGTAGATGGAGATGTTATTGAAGGCTCTTCCACAGTAGACGAAGCAATGGTTACGGGAGAAAGTTTGCCTGTCAAAAAGCAGCTTGGCGACGAAGTTATCGGAGCCACAATTAACAAAACTGGCAGTTTCAAGTTTCGGGCGACAAGAGTTGGCAAAGATACATTTTTAGCTCAAATTGTCAAGATGGTGCAGGACGCACAGGGTTCAAAAGCACCGATCCAAAAGTTAGCAGACCAAGTGACGGGTTGGTTTGTTCCTGTAGTAATTGCCGTCGCTTTAGCTACTTTTATTATCTGGTTTAACGCGACTGGAAATATCACTTTAGCAACCGTAACAATGGTGGAGGTGCTGATTATTGCCTGTCCCTGTGCTTTGGGTTTGGCGACTCCGACTGCTGTGATGGTGGGAACGGGAAAAGGTGCAGAAAATGGGATTTTAATTAAAGGAGCCGAGAGTTTAGAATTGGCTCACCAAATCCAAATTATCGTGTTAGATAAAACGGGAACCCTCACAGAAGGCAAGCCGACTGTAACTGATTTTGTGACTGTTAGAGGAACGGCGAACAGCAATGAGTTAAACTTGCTGCAATTGGCTGCGTCTGTAGAGCGAAATTCGGAGCATCCTTTGGGGGAAGCTGTTGTTAGATACGCTCAATCTCAAGAGGTTAATTTGACGGATGTTAAGGATTTTGAGGCGATCGCGGGGAGTGGTGTTCGAGGGGTTGTAGCCGGAAAGTCGATCGCCCTGGGAACGCTGAGGTGGATGCAGGAACTCGGCGGCGATACTGAATATCTGGAACTGCGCGGGAGAGCTTTGGAAGCTGCGAGCAAAACGGTTGTTTGGATGGCTGTAGAAGGCAAAATAGAGGCAATTCTGGGCATTGCGGATGCCCTCAAACCCTCGTCAGCGCAGGCGGTGAAAGCGCTTCAAAAGCTCGGTTTGGAGGTGGCGATGCTGACTGGGGATAATCGCGCGACTGCGGAGTCGATCGCCCAATCCGTAGGCATTACTCGCGTTTTTGCCGAAGTTAGACCCGACCAAAAAGCAGCTCAAATTCAAGCCCTGCAAGGGGAAGGAAAAATTGTCGCGATGGTGGGAGACGGGATTAACGACGCACCGGCTTTGGCCGCTTCAGACGTGGGAATTGCGATCGGCACCGGCACAGATGTCGCGATCGCCGCCAGCGACATTACCTTAATTTCAGGAGATTTGCAAGGCATAGTTACTGCAATTAAACTTTCCCGCGCCACCATGCGGAACATCCGCGAAAATCTGTTTTTTGCGTTTATTTACAACATCGCTGGAATCCCGATCGCGGCGGGCATTTTGTTCCCCATTTTTGGCTGGCTGCTAAATCCAATTATCGCCGGTGCAGCAATGGCTTTCAGTTCAGTCTCTGTAGTTACTAATGCTTTGCGATTGCGAAATTTTAAAGCCAAATCTAGTGCATAAATTTGGAGAAATTAGAAAAATGTTACACCATCGTAAAATTTTGGGAAGTCTCGCGAGTTTAGGGCTTGTGATGGGAATGGCATCGGGAGTTCAAGCTTCCAAAATGTCCGTCCAGCATTCTACTTCAACGACTCAATTCCGCAGCATTGAACAGCCACTAGGTTTAAAAGTTGGCGTAACAATAGGTGGTTTGACATTAATTGGTTTGGAATTGTGGTGGTTTTTATTCAGTAAAGCTAAAGGGCAGCAAGCTGAATCTAGTCAGGGGATACAAGAGTTGACTATTACTGTAGACGGGGGTTATGAGCCTGCCACTGTAGTTGTGAACGCAGGTCAATTAGTCAGGCTCAAATTCTTGAGGCGCGACCCCAATAGTTGTCTTGAAAAAGTGTTGTTACCAGATTTTCACATTGTGCGAGAATTACCTCTCAATCAGGTAACGGCTGTTGAATTTACCCCTGACAAACCTGGACGATACCTATTTACGTGCGGCATGAATATGTTTCGGGGTGTGGTGGAAGTACAAAGCTAAATCAAATAGACAGTTATCAACCTGCGGGAACTGCCACGGTTGAGGGGCGAGTTTTTTCCGCAGGAAATAGCTAAAATAGATGAAAGCTTAAAAAATTTGGAGTGAGCTAAATGCAACTACTACACACGATGCTCCGAGTCGGCAACCTGGAAGAGTCCCTCAAATTTTACACCGAGGTTCTGGGCATGAGATTGCTGCGACAAAAGGACTATCCAGACGGTAAATTTACTCTGGCTTTTGTGGGCTACGGCGATGAATCCGACACTACAGTTTTGGAGTTAACATACAACTGGGGCGTCACAGAGTACAATTTGGGGGATGCTTACGGTCATATTGCGATCGGCGTTGACGACATTTACGGTACTTGCGAAGAAATTAAAGCTCGCGGTGGTAAAGTTAGTCGGGAACCCGGCCCGATGAAGCACGGTTCAACTGTCATCGCTTTTGTACAAGACCCAGATGGATATAAAGTTGAATTAATTCAACTGCAAAATCCACGCGACTAGAAAGAAACCGGGTTTCTGCGATAATTTTGGCATCCTCATCGAGACTTGGTGAAGAAACCCGGTTTCTGACTCCCAATGGGAACCAATTATTAAAGTTTAGGGTTTCTTTTTGGGAGATTGGGGAGGTTGGGGAGATTTTAAGATGTTGTCCTTCCCCATTTTATCAACGATTAATTCGCTGATAATCTGAGCTCCGTGGGAGGTAAAGTGCAAGCCGTCATTATTTTTTACATAGCCTCGCTTACCAGATTTATTAGCAACTACTGGAACAAATTTTCCTCCTTGTCCAAATGTCTCCCAAGTAGAAATAAATTCTATTTTGGATGAAGATTTGCTGGCAGCTTTATAAATATTGTTCATGATGGGAAAAGCTTTGAGATACGAAGATTTGTTAGGCATCGATTGACCGACCCAATACACTTTTCTCACGGATGACGAATCAAGTAAATTTGCATATTTTTCAACTCTTTCTTGATAAGCTTTTTGCCATTCTTTGGTCATAACAGCCCAGCCTTTTCCTTGAGAATCAATGATATTTTGACGGTCATTGGTTCCAAACATAACTATCACTACATCCGGCTGGTAATTATTAATAATTTGGCGAGTTCTGGCATACCAATCATAATAATCTATCCGATTTAATCCGGTCGAGACCTTGTAGTCTATTTTCGTATCGGCGATATTGTATTTTGTCTTAAGAGTGTACTGGAGTTGAATTCCTAAGTCGAACATTACGGAATCTCCAATAAATAAAAATCTGCGATAAGGTCTGGTCAGTTTAGGTTTGGCTGGGGTTGGTTTTTTAGCTGGGGTTGGTTTTTTAGCATTAGCAGGCTTTGGGGGTTCAACGGCGGCTTTTGTTTCGGTTGTGACAGGAGGAATTTCTGATTCTTTGGGGAGGCTATCGAAGTTAATATCTTTAATTTTGCTCCAAAAAGCTTGTTCGGATTTTCTGAAACCGTCTATTTCGATCTGGCGCGCTGCTTCTTTGATTTCTGGACTGGCGAAAGGAGTTGAAGCAAAGCTTTTTAGAAATAATGATAAGTTTGAAAATATTAAAGTGAGAATTACAGAAGTAACAATCAGCAAAATTTCCCGGTCTTTCATATTTCTTAGAAATTAAAGTAAATAAAAGGCGGCATGGTACTCGGTCCCAACATCAAGATAGTATACACGAGCAGTGAAACTAAGACAACCCGAAAGAAAATGTTTTTTAATGACAATACGGTTTGCAATAGTTTCGCGATGCGATCGCCCCACAAGTTGATCGCGCCAATGACTGCAATTACTAAATACAATTGCCAAAAGTTAAATTGAAAAGTGGCGACTGCTGGATGGAAAATTCCTTCAAAAAAACTCATCGCAGTTTCCCAGTTGGGAGTGCCGAAAAATACCCAGCTACAAGTAACAAAAGTAAATGTTAGCAGCCAACTGCAAAATTTAGCAAATCTGGGAAAGGCATAGTCTAATTTAAAGTGGATAGCTTGGGGGATATCTTTACATAAATGGTTGACAATTAATCCTAAACCGTGAATTGCTCCCCAGAAAATAAAGTTTAAACCTGCGCCGTGCCACAATCCGCCGATCGCCATTGTCATCAGTAAATTTACGTACTTCCTCAACTTACCGTATTTGTTGCCGCCAAAGGGAAAGTAAACGTAATCCCTCAGCCACTCGGAAAGACTGATGTGCCACCTTTTCCAAAATTCTTGCAGGCTCAGCGATCGGTATGGCATATTAAAGTTGGCAATGGGTTTAAAACCCAGCAAACAGGAGATGCCGTTGGCTAAATCCGAGTAGCCGCTGAAATCTACGTAAATTAAACAGGAATAGGAAATTGCCGCGAGGATTAAATCGATGCTGCTGTACTGCTGGGGGACTTTGAATGGCAAGTCAGTGAAGTTAAACAAAAAGCTCGATAAAGTATATTTTTTGAAGAGTCCCGACAAAATCAAAACTATAACTTCTTCAATTTTATAGTCGTATTTTTCCGGTGAATTTAGCTGCCCGTAAAATTCGCGAGCTCGCGAGATTGGCCCGGAGGCAATTTGCGGAAAGTAGGTAATGTAGGCGGCATAGTCTACAAATTTCGGACAAGGGATTTTTTGCTGGTAGCAATCGATTAAATGAGAAATCATTCTAAAAGTGTAGAAAGACACGCCGACGGGGGCGATTATTTGCAAAACGGGAAAGTTGGCGGGAATTTGTAGCTGGTTCAGTACCTCAAATAAAGAAGTTACAAAGAAGTTGCAATATTTAAAGATGCCGAGATAGCCAATGTTGAAAACTAAGCCGGAGATGAAAGCAATTTTTTTATACTTACTGTTGCAGATCACCCGGAGAATGATATAATTGTATACGGTAGAGAAAATGAGGAGCAAGAGAAAGTCAAAGCTCCAAAACGAATAAAATAATAAACTCGAAGCTAACAAGACAATTTTATACAAATCGACTTGGGGTTTCACCGAGACGATCAGGCTAAAAATAATTAGGAAAAATACTAAAAATTGGTAAGTGGGAAATAGCATAAATCTCAGTCGCTAAAAAATCTTGTTTGTGGCAATATTTTTATAAGTACGGCCAGCGAACCTATCCCCAAGGGAATCGCCAGAGTCGGTCTGAACTCATATGTTGCACCATTGTCAGTTAGCCTTTTATGAACAGGCAAGATGCCTGTTCCACAAGAAAATTTATCTTTTGTGGAACGGGCATCTTGCCCGTTCTTGAGAATGGCGCAAGATGTGAGTCTCACCGCAGCAAATTTCGGGGTGGATTGCGGACTGTAAGCTTTTGCAATCTTGTCAATTAGGTCACAACTTGCGCCGTAGTTAACCGCACTCATAAATTCATAATCCTGTTTAAAGATTATGATGGTTGTGAGACGATGTATTAACGGATAACAACAGGAATCCCCTTGATTGCGAGGAACCAACGTGCAGCCAACAGACCCTAGCAAATTTACAGATCAAGCCTGGGAAGCCATTGTCAAATCCCAGGATGTAGCCCGCCGCTTTGCCAATCAGCAGCTAGAGGTTGAACATTTAGCCATCGCCCTTCTCGAACAGCAAGGCCAGGCCAACAGCATTCTCAGCAAAGCTGGAGTCGATGCCCCCCGCTTGGCCCAGCAGTTAGATGCTTTTGCCAAACGACAGCCCAGAGTTGCCAACGCTGACCAACTATACCTCGGTCGCGGCTTAGAAGTGATGTTAGATGTTGCCGAGGCCACCAGGGCGACTTGGCAAGATAATTTTATCGCCGTTGAACATTTATTAATTGGTTTAGTAGAAGACGAACGAGTCGGGCGCAGGTTGCTGACAAAAGGCGACGGCCCGCCAGGTCGCCCCGGTTACGATCGCAAACCCCCAGCCGGTACACTCGATCGACCAAAACTCGAAGAAGCCATCAAATCTTTCCGCGCCACTGCTAAAGCCCAAGAAAAAAATTCCGAAACGGGGAAAGGCAGCCGCAGCAGCGCTAAAGCCCAAGATCAAGATGGCGAAGCTAACTCCGACGCCCTCAGCAAGTACGGCCGCGATTTGACAGAAGCCGCCAAAGCCGGCAAACTCGACCCAGTAATCGGCCGCGACGAGGAAATCCGCCGCGTGGTACAAGTTCTTTCCCGCCGCCAAAAAAACAATCCGGTGTTAATTGGCGATCCCGGAGTCGGAAAAACTGCGATCGCCGAAGGTTTAGCCCAACGAATTGTCAACGGCGACGTACCCGAATCTTTGAAAAATCGCCAGCTATTTAGCCTCGACATGGGCAGTTTAATTGCTGGGGCAAAATTCCGGGGCGAATTTGAAGAACGATTGCGGTCTGTTCTGCGGGAAGTCATCGATTCCGACGGGCAAATTGTCCTATTTATTGACGAATTGCACACGGTTGTAGGCACTGGCGGCGGTGGCAGTTCCGGTTCGGGAATGGATGCGGGAAATTTGTTAAAACCCATGTTGGCCAGAGGCGAATTGCGCTGCATCGGCGCTACAACTCTCGACGAATTCCGCAAGAATATTGAAAAAGATCCTGCACTGGAACGCCGCTTTCAACAAGTATTTGTCGGCGAACCCAGCGTTGAAGATACTGTTTCCATTTTGCGCGGATTGAAAGACCGTTACGAACGCCACCACGGGGTAAAAATTACTGATTCGGCCCTGGTAGCTGCTGCAACTCTGTCTTTTCGCTATATTTCCGATCGCTTTTTGCCAGACAAGGCGATCGACCTTGTAGATGAAGCGGCCGCCCACTTGAAAATGGAGATTACCTCTAAACCTGTGGAATTGGAAGGCATTGACCGCCGGGTGATGCAGTTGGAAATGGAAAAATTGTCGATCGAAGGGGAAGGAAAAGGTGCTCTAGCCCCTGGGCTCGGCTTCCGCGTCGAACGCATCACCTCTGAGATTGACATTTTAAAAGTCAAGCAGGAAAAATTGTCCTCTCAGTGGTTGGGCGAAAAGCAGTTGTTGGATGCAATCAATAAATTGAAAGCAGAAGAAGACCAACTGCGAGTCCAAATCGAACAAGCAGAAAGGGCTTACGATTTGAATAAAGCCGCCCAGTTAAAGTACGGCAAGTTGGAAACTGCGGTGCGCGATCGCGAAGCCAAAGAAGCGGAACTTTTGAAACAGCAAGCTCAAGGTTCTTCCCTGCTGCGCGAAAAAGTTACTGAGGGCGATATTGCGGAAATTGTCGCTAAATGGACGGGCATTCCGGTTAACCGGTTGTTAGAGTCCGAACGCCAAAAATTGCTGCAATTGGAAAAACATTTGCACCAAAAAGTTATCGGTCAAGAGGAAGCTGTAACAGCCGTGGCGGCGGCAATTCGGCGCGCTAGGGCGGGTATGAAAGACCCCGGCAGACCGATCGGCTCTTTCTTGTTTATGGGCCCGACAGGCGTCGGAAAAACTGAGTTAGCGCGGGCGTTGGCGGAGTTTTTGTTTGACAGCGACGATGCGATCGTCCGCATCGATATGTCGGAATACATGGAGAAGCACAGCGTTTCTCGGTTGGTAGGAGCTCCTCCCGGATATGTCGGTTACGATGAAGGGGGACAACTTTCCGAAGCAGTGCGGAGACATCCTTATTCGGTAGTGCTGTTTGACGAAGTGGAAAAAGCGCACCCGGACGTATTTAACATTTTGCTGCAAGTGTTGGATGACGGCAGAATTACCGATTCTCAAGGTCGAGTGGTTGACTTTAGAAATACCGTAATTGTGATGACTAGCAATATCGGCAGCGATCACATTTTAGACGTGTTTACTAAGAAGGAAAAAACCGTCAAAAAACCTGCTAGCCGGAAGCAGGAAACGAAAGATTTGTCAAGTCAAAAGACAGATTATAAAGTGGCTGCAGACGGTACTGTTGAGGTGTCGGCCCAGCGAGTCGATGGTGATACTGTAACTAAGAGTGAAAACAAGACTGAGAACAAGAGTGAAAATGACAATTTATTGACTCAAGAACGGGAGACAGACCAAGAGTACGAACAGATGTTAAAACGGGTGATGGCAGCGCTGCGATCGCACTTCCGGCCCGAATTTCTCAATCGGGTGGACGAGATAATTTTGTTCCACACTTTGAGCAAGATCGAACTGCGGCAAATAGTCAGCATTCAAGTGAAGCGGATCGAGCGTTTGTTGGCAGAGCAAAAAATCACTTTGGAACTGTCCGATGCGGCGAAAAATCATATCACAGATGTTGGTTATGACCCGGTTTACGGCGCTCGTCCCTTGAAACGTGCCATCCAGCGGGAGCTAGAAAACCCGCTGGCTAACAAGATTCTGGAAAATGCGTTTGTGGAGGGTGATACAATTGCGATCGACTGTGAAAATAACTCTTTGCAATTTCGCAAAAAAGAGTCTCGCCCAGCGCTGACAGGTAACAGTTTGTAGTTGCCGAATAGTTGGGAACAGGCAAGATGCCTGTTCCACAAACCATCCATTTTCTTGTGGAACAGGCATCCTGCCTGTTATTGAAAATTAG
>NZ_JAUBTT010000215.1:0-4081 GCF_036705125.1 Microcoleus sp. B7-D4 | reverse complement strand
GATGAAACGACTATCCTAACCGTTGACCAGTATGACTGCATTGTGGTGGATGAGTGCCATCGGGGGTATTTGCTTGATCAAGAATTGAGCGAGACAGAATTAACGTTCCGGGACTTCAACGACTACATATCGAAGTATCGGCGGGTGCTGGATTACTTCGATGCGGTGAAAATTGGTTTGACGGCAACTCCAGCGCTGCACACAACGCAAATCTTTGGAGAACCCGTTTACACTTATAGCTATCGGGAAGCGGTGATTGATGGCTGGTTGATTGACCACGAACCACCGTATCGGATTAGGACTGCCCTTTCTGAAGATGGTATTGTCTGGAACCCAGGCGACCAGATGGAGTTTTTTGACCCCAAAACAGGGCAGCTAGATTTAGTTCACGCACCGGATACTGTCCGCATTGATGTTGAGCAGTTTAATAAGCGGGTTGTTACGGAAGAGTTTAACCGAGTGGTTTGTGAGTATTTAGCGGAAAATATTGACCCTGCGTTACCGGGAAAAACTCTGATTTTCTGCGTCAATACCGCTCATGCCGATATTGTGGTTGATCAATTGAAAATTGCTTTGGAAAACGAGTATGGTAGCGTCGAAGATGACTCGGTGCTGAAAATTACCGGGAATGCCGATAAGCCGTTGCAGTTGATTGGCCGCTTTAAAAATGAGGTCAATCCCAAAATTGCGGTGACAGTAGATTTGTTGACGACGGGGATTGATGTCCCAGAAATATGTAACGTGGTGTTTATGCGGCGGGTGAATTCCCGGATACTTTACGAACAGATGTTGGGGCGGGCAACTCGACTGTGTGACGAGATTGGTAAAGAGGTGTTTCGGGTGTTTGATGCGGTAGATATCTATACCGCCATCTCAAAGGTGTCCGAAATGAAGCCTGTGGTCAATAAGCTCAATGTTTCTTTTAGCCAGTTGGTTGGTGAACTGGGGGTGGTGCAGGATTCGGCAGCGATTAAGAGTATTATTGATGAACTGTTGGCGAAGTTGCAGCGCAAAAAGCGATCGCTCTCGGATGACAGCAAGGAGGCAATTGAAACGCTGGCGGGAATGCCTGTTGAGGGCATGGTAAGCCATTTACGCGAATCTAGCCCCAGTGAGGCGGCGCAGTGGTTGCGGGATAGAAAAGAAATTGCCCAAATGCTAGACCGACGCGATGGCGGGATGCAAGCGGTTCTTATTTCCCGCCATCAGGATGTGTTGAGAAGCGTGGAACGAGGGTATGGGGATGCCGAACGACCGCAGGACTACTTGGAGGGCTTTAGTGCCTTTTTGCGGGAGAATTTGAATAAACTCCCGGCGCTGCTGGTGGTGACTCAGCGACCGCGTGACTTGACCAGGACGCAACTTAAGGAACTGCGTTTGTTGTTGGATGCAGCAGGGTTCTCGGAAACTAATCTGCAAGTGGCGTGGCGGGAGATGACAAATGAGGATATTGCCGCTTCGATTATCGGGTTTATCCGGCAGGCAGCGTTGGGCGATGCGTTGGTGCCTTATGGAGAACGAGTAGATAAGGCGATGAAGAAAATCTTGGCGAGTCGTAATTGGACGGCACCGCAGCGCAAGTGGTTGGAGCGGATTGGTCAGCAGTTGAAGACAGAGGTTATTGTAGACCGGGAGGCTTTCGATCGGGGAGCTTTTAAGGCTCAAGGTGGAGGATTTGAGCGTCTTAATCGAACTTTTGATGGGCGGTTAGAAGCGATTCTGGTGGATATTAACCAAGCGCTTTGGCAAAATAGTAGTTAATGACCACCTAGAGAAGTAATAACATTTATTTCGTTTAATTTTACCTATTCTAGTTTGATAAATTTCCCAGAGATTAAAATCGAGCGACTCAGAGATGAAACTAATATTGAAGACAACGATTGATACTGTTCAAAAATTGATGAGGATAGAGGAATGAGTGTAGTAAGGATTGAAGGCAAAGAATACGCAATCAGACAAATCTTTAGTGATGACTTTGAATTTACAATTCCGGCTTATCAACGACCTTATTCTTGGGATAGTGAGAAAGCGGAAGCACTGCTCAATGATCTTTTAAGCGCTTTGGGCCATGAAAATAAAGCAAGTGAAGATATAGAGCCTTACTTTTTAGGATGTATTGTCCTGATAAAAGATAATAGTAGGTATGCAGAAGTTGTAGATGGTCAACAAAGGCTTACCACCTTAACTATTTTGCTAGCTGCATTACGTGCATCACTACCTGATCAATATGCCAAACCTATAGTTAAATATATTTGCCAGATAGGAAACCTGCTTGATGGTACTTCTAATCGATATCGTTTAAAGCTACGCGAACGTGATGAAGATTTTTTTAAGGAATATATTCAAGATGAAGATGGAATCGAAGAACTTAGAACTTTAAATGATGCTGAGCTATCAGATAGTCAAAAGCTAATCCGAGCTAATGCTCTTCTATTTTTAAACCGCTTGCAAGGGATTCAAAACGAATCAGAATTACTTTTTTCATATTATTCTAATAATTTTAATGAATCTTCGCCAGAAAGCTATTCACTAGACTACTCAGAAAATATCCCTGAACCTCAAAGAATTCGTTTAGCTCAATTTATCATTCACAGATGTTTTCTGGTAGTAGTATCTACTCCAAATCTTGAAACAGCATATCGAATATTTGCTATTTTAAATGACCGAGGGTTTAATATTTCCCTTGCTGATATTTTGAAATCAGAAATTATTGGAAAAATCGACAAGGAACAACAAAATAAATATGCCAAAAAATGGGAAGATGCTGAAGAAAAGCTAGGGCGTAAGAACTTTGAAGAACTTTTTTCACACATTCGTACAATTCGCCGTAAGGTAAAACCTAATAGAAACCTACTTGATGAGTTAAGAGAGTATGTTATAAAACCAATTAATAGTTCTCAATATTTTATTGACGATACTCTTTGTCGTTATGCTAAGGCTTTTTATAAAATTCAGAAACCTTACGATGAGGCAAATAGACTTGTAGACCAACTCAAATGTATTTTTGCATGGTTGAATAAAATTACTCATTTTGATTGGCTACCACCAGCTATTGCCTATCTCGCAATTCCAAATTTAGATACTTTATCCTTAGTACAGTTTTTTACAGATTTAGAACGTCTTGCAGCGGGTCTAATGATTCTAGGAATAAACAATAATGCACGTTTCAGGCGCTATGGTCAACTGCTTGAGCTCATTGAAAAGGGGCAGTTTGCTAAGTTGTTTGAATTTAATTCACCTCTACAACTCACTTTATTGGAGCAGAATAAGATTATTAATATACTGAATGGTGACCTCTATTTAATGAATAGATTTAGTCGTTATGTCTTACTACGTTTAGATACTGAGCTTTCTGGGAGCGGAGCTTCTTACAACCACGATATTATTACCATAGAACACGTATTACCCCAATCTCCATCTCCAGGAAGTAACTGGGAAAAATTATTCCCTAGTAAAGAAGAACGAGAGAAAAAATACTTGCATTGTCTGGGAAATTTAGTTCTTCTCGCTCGTAGTAAAAATAGCCAAGCCCAAAACTATGATTTTGAATATAAAAAAAAGGTTTACTTCACTCGTGATAATAATACTTCACCTTTTACACTAACTTCATTAGTATTAATGGAGGAGGAATGGAACCCAAAGGTTATTGAAGAGCGACAAATAAAATTAATGAAGGTGTTGAAAGATACTTGGCGCTTACAAGATGATTCAGGAGACGTTCAGTTAAGCTTTTTTGACATCCCCGGTATTGAACTTGAATAGTTATTCAAGCCCTAAATTATAACTGATTGAGTAAAACTAATTATAGGCTGCTGATGAACGCAACGACTGATATTGTCCAAAAACTCTGGAACCTGTGCCACGTCCTGCGGGATGACGGCATTACTTACCTGCAATACGTCACCGAACTGACTTACCTGCTGTTTCTCAAGATGGCGCAGGAGACGGGGGTGGAAGACCAATTGCCCCAAGGGTTACGCTGGGCAGATTTGACGGCGAAAGAGGGGATAGAACAATTGACATTCTACCGCTCTCTGCTGCTGGAATTGGGATCAAAAGCTTCATCGCTACGGGTGCAGGC